>JANNJB010000112.1:0-24043 GCA_031405615.1 Vicinamibacteria bacterium
CACTGAGCTACTCCCGCTTGGCAAATGATAATTCTAGCGTCTGGCCTGACCGGTCTTCGCGTCGAGGCACCACATGATCCCGCGGTCGTTGATCACGTACGTGTACGTCCCGTCCGTGACCGGGGTCGGCACATCGGGGCCGTCGTTGAACGACCACATCACGTGCGACGAAGTCACATCCCCGCGTCCGCCCGGCTTGAGCACGAGCATCGGCCTCACCCGTGTGGGTGCGATGATGATCTCGTTGTGCACCACCGGCGAGGCCACGATCCGGTAGTTGCCGTTGTTCGCCGGGTTCAGTCCGTCCGCCCGCCAGAGTTCCTTTCCGGTCCCGAGGTCGTGTCCCGTCACCACGTCGCCGCCCGTGACGACGATCTCCAGGTTCTTACCGTGACGCAGCAAGGCCGGCGTTGAATACGAGTCTGGGGATTCCTTTTCGGCCTTGGTCGGGCGCTCGACCCGCCACAGCGTCTTCCCGTCCTTCTTATTGATGCGCAGGACGTAGGAAGGATCGTCGGTCTTCATGCCATGAAGCACCTGCACGTAGAGCGAGTCCTCGTGCAGCAGGGGCGACGAGCCATAGCCCCAGTTGAGGCCAAACGCGCCGTAGTCCTTCTGGATGTCGCGCGTCCAGATCTCCTTGCCCTTGAAATCAAATGCTTTCAGGATGCCGGTGCCCGTCATCACCCAGACATGCTTGCCGTCGGTCACGGGGGAGGGTGTCGACATGTTGTGCTTTCGCTGCTTCAAGTCGCCGTCGCCCAGATGCTGCTTCCACAACTGAGTTCCCTTCGTGCGATCCACTGCCCAGAGGTACAGGCTTCCCGCATCAGCCACGTTCAGGAAGATGTGATCCTTCCAGACGATGGGTGTGGAACCGGACAGCCCCGGCATTGCGAGCTTCCAGGTGATGTTCTCGGTGGCCGACCACTTCGTGGGCAGGTTGGTCTCCGCGCTCAAACCATTCGCGAGCGGCCCTCTCCACTGGGGCCAGTTCTCCGCCCGCGTCGCGGCTGGCAGGATGGTCACAAGCGCTGCGACGAACAGGACTGTGGCTCGGTTGGTCGTCATGGTCGTGGTCCTCAGAAAATGGCGTTCGAGGCAGGCCGCCCGAACTGCCGACGATGGTCCGCAGGCTAGCAGACGACGCTTCCACGACTCCCGGCCCTCGACAAGGACAAATCCTTGCTAGAGTAAGGATCATGTCGAAGGTGACGAGCAAGCTCCAGGTGACCCTGCCCAAGGCGATCGCCGATCGGTATGGCGTCGCCCCCGGCGCGGATCTGGTGTTCGAGCCCGCGGGCGATTCGATCCGTGTCCTGGTGGCTCGAGAGCCTGGCCTGGCCTCCGCTTACGGCCTTTCGCTCGAGGACAAGCAGGCGCTCCTCGACGCGGCTTCGCGCCGGCAGGCCATTCGGAACCGGCGGTACCGCCTCGGGCTCGGCGCGATCAAGCGGCGGAAGGCCGGGAGATCGTCCGACGCGAGTGCTGGTGACGAACGAGGGTGGACGAGGGAGGCTCTTTACGATCGTGGCCGCACTCGTTGACACAAACGTCCTCGTGTACCGCTTCGACCCGAGGTTTCCCGAGAAACAGGAAAAGGCGCGCCTGCTCCTCGAGACGGCCTCGCGTCCTGGCGTCCTCGGCCTCCCCCATCAGGCGCTGGTGGAGTTCGTGGCCGCCACGACTCGGCCCCTGCCCAAAATCGGCGCTCTGTTGTCGTCTGCCGAAGCGCGGGAGGAGGTCGAGTCCATGTTGCTTGCCTTCGAGGTTCTCTATCCCGACGCCGCCCTTGTGCGCACGGCGCTCCGCGGGGTTGCGGCCTACGGGCTCTCCTGGTACGACGCGCACCTGTGGGCTTACGCCGAACACCACGGGTGTCCGATCTTGTACTCGGAGGATTTTCAGCACGGCCGCGTGTACGGATCCGTCCGGGTCGTGAATCCGTTCAAGGCGTAACGGAGACGGACTACGGCCGGCGGGCGCGGATGATCCGGCCGCAGCGCCATCCGAGGTAGTTCACGAACAGCCAGAAGTTCCGGAAGGCTGGGTTACGAGTCTCGCCCCGGTTGTAGCGGAAGTAGATCTGCTGCGCGATCGCGGCCAGGCGGAACAGGCCATACACCTCGTAGAAGGCCCAGTCTGTGGTGGTGCGGCCGGTTTTCGAAACGTAGTACTCCACTACTTCGCGCCGCGAGAGCATTCCCGGAAGATGCGTGGGTTGACGCCGAAGCGAGCGGATGAAGAAGTCGTCGTCCGCTTGAACCCAGTAGGCGAGGGCATTGCCGAGGTCCATCAGCGGATCGCCAATCGTCGCCATCTCCCAGTCGAGGACGCCGACGATACGAGTGGGCTCTCCGGAGTCGAGCACAATGTTGTCGAACCGGAAGTCATTGTGGATGACGCAGGCGCCGGAGTCTTCGGGGGTGTGAGCGACGAGCCAGTCCATCACACCCTCGAACCGACCCACGTTCCAGGTGCGGGCCTTTCGATACCGGTCGCACCAGCCTCCGACCTGCCGGCGCGCGTATCCACCGCCCTTTCCCATCGCCTCGAGATCGGTTCCCTCGATCTTCACGGCGTGCAGCGCGATTAGCGTGTCGATCACGTTTATGCACAGCGCGCGCGCTGTTTCCGGTGAGAGGCTCAGATCCTGCGGCGGATTCTTCCTGAGAATCAGGCCTTCGACGCGGCGCATGACGTAGAACTCGCAGCCGATCACCGAGGAGTCGTCGCAGAACGCGACCATCTCCGGGACGAGTGGGAACGAAGGGCCAAGCGCCTTCTGGATCCGGTATTCGCGCCCCATATCATGAGCCGATTTCGCTTTCGTGCCCGCGGGGGGGCGCCGCAGAACAAGATCGTGGGTGGGGTAGAGCAGGCGGTACGTCCAGTTCGAAGCGCCACCCGAGAACTGCGTGAGTTCCGGCTCCCCTGAAAGCCCGGGAACGCGAGCCTTCAGCCAGGCATCGACTGCGGCAATGTTCAGCTCCTCGCCGGGCCGAACGCGCTGAGACACGGGCATCACGCAGTGTAACCGTGGCGGGACCGGTCCTGCGATGACGCCCTGTATCCATCCCATAGACTCCCGACTCAGGATTCAGGGGAGGGAGAATGTTCCGCAGAACGAGGGCACTCGGACTCATCATCGCGATTCTCGTTAGCTCGCTGACGGAAGCGCAGACGGGCCCTGCGACTTCCTTCCGGCCTCGTGTCGCGGGGATAGCCCGGCTCGTCACGAAGCCAAAGTCCGCTGAGAGCATCGAGCTGATCCGAGGGGGTCTGGCCGATGCGCAAGCGTCGGTTCGGGCGGCTTCTGCCAGAGTGGCTCATTCAATGGGTCTTGCGGAGTTGCTGCCAGGGCTCCGCGAAGCGCTCGTGCGGGAAACCGACGCGGAAACCACGCGTGAACTGGCCTGGGCCGTCGCTGGACTCGACACCACGGAGGGCTCGGACGCCGCGCTCGTTGCCGCGGTGACGACATCCCCATTCGCTGGGAAGGTAGTGCGCGGTCTGGTGGCGGGGCGCGGGCCCCGGGTGTCGGCTTTGTGGGGCGCCATCGGACCTCACCTGGAGAAACACGCGCGCTCCGTGACCCAGGGACTCAGGGACGGCCTGCACCGGGACGCGGCCTCGATGTTCGCCAGTCGCGCCATCAGAGACGGTCTCCCGGAGCTGTCGGTCGAGCTTCTCCTCGACGGTTTCGGCCGGCCGGATCCGTCTGTCGCGGTAGCCGGTCTTGGAGCCATGGACACTCGTGTCCGATCGGCTTCCTACCTGGTATTGGCCGATGCTGGCGTCGCTCAGACCGGGGAGGCCGACATCGAGCTCAAGATTCCAGACTCGCTGCCCGAGAGAGTGTCGCGCCACCTATTCGAGACGGCTCGCCGACGTCCGCCGGCCGAAAATCTGAAGGATCTGCAGTCGGCCCTCAAGGCTGATGCGCGCACTCGCGACGAATTGAAGAGCCGGCTCCTCCGCGCTCGCGGTTCGCTGCGGGGCCTGCGAGAGGGGGATCGGGAGCGACTTCTGGGCGCAGTTGGTTACGACAAGCGCGGCATCGAGTTCTTGTTCGGCAGGGCCTTCGATCTGGCTACGGCTCGAAGCGCCGCGGCCCCCACCGCCCCATCACGCGTCCTCCGGACTCTGGGCGGTCATCCCGCCGAGTTCGCGCGCAGCGTGATCCAGGAGAGTGGATGCAAGGGCGCCGAGCGGTCGTTCGATGGGGTTGAGGCGCTCTATGGACCGGGAGGACGGCCGACCCAGGTGGACGCCGTCCGGTCCGCATCCTCCGCACCAGGCTGCGCCGAGGTGGCCCTCGTTCTCGGGCTCAGCGCGCTCGCTTCAGGGGGACACGACCGCGTGTTGGCCATTCTCCCGGAGAGGCCGGAGTTCCTGGCATGTCTCGCTGACGCGGGCAGTGATCCCCTTGGCGGGTTCCCGTCAGAATCACCCGAGAATGCGAGTCAGGCGACAGGTGCCGGCGACTCAATCGTTGAGCCAAAGAAGGTCAGGAATATCGCGCCCGACTACCCAAAGGATGCGCTGGACAAGCGCGTGGAGGGCATGGTGATTCTCGAGACCAGCATCACGGCATCGGGCTGCATCGCGTCGATCAGGGTCCTCAAGGGTATTGACCTGCTCATGGATCTCGAGGCCATCGAGGCGGTCTCGGGTTGGAAATACAGCCCGGCGATGCGGCGCGGTGTTGCTGTTCCGGTCATGATGACGGTGACCGTGAACTTCCGATTGAACTAGCCCCTTCGACACCCGGACGGAACGCCGTCTGGTGGACAGGAGCCCTTCTGCTTGCGCAGGCTCCTAGCTCTTCCGCGGCTGGGCGTCGATCAGGCTCTTGTATTTGCCGAGTTCGAGGCGTGCGATCACGCCGCGGTGAACGGCATCCGGGCCGTCGGCGATGCGCAGGGACCGCGCCATCGAGAACAAAGCGGTGAGCGGGAAGTCGTGACAGACCCCGGCGCCTCCGTGCAACTGGATCGCCTCGTCGACGACACGCTGCAGAACATTCGGCGCCACCACCTTGATTGCGGAGATCTCGGTCATCGCCCCGAGCGCCCCCGCGTCATCGAGCTTCCAGGCGGCGTACAGGGTCAGCAGGCGCGCCTGGTCGATCGCCATGCGCAGGTCGGCGACGACTTCGCGGTTTCCGCCCAGGTTGATGAGGGGCTTTCCGAAGGCGGCGCGGGTGATCCCGCGACGGATCATCAACTCGAGGGCCCATTCGGCCGCCCCGATCGCGCGCATGCAGTGGTGGATGCGGCCCGGCCCAAGACGCATCTGCGCGATCTCGAAACCCCGGCCCGCGCCCAGCAGCAGGTTCGCTTTCGGCAC
This sequence comes from Vicinamibacteria bacterium, assembly GCA_031405615.1. GTDB lineage: Bacteria > Acidobacteriota > Vicinamibacteria > Fen-336 > JAGNNV01 > JAGNNV01. The sequence continues at coordinate 5,353 of JANNJB010000112.1, forward strand.
GCGGACGTTCTCGAACCACACTTCGCCGTGACCGTAGGGCTCGTCGTATTCGCCGAAGGCCGTCATCATCCGGCGGATGGTGATGCCCGGCGTGGACAGCGGCGCCAGCACCATGCTGTGCCGATGATGGCGGTCGGCCCGCGGATCCGAAACCCCCATGAAGATGGCGATCCGGCATTCAGGATGACCGAGGCCGGTGGCCCACCACTTCCGGCCGTTCAGGACCAGGGAATCACCGTCTTCGGTGATCGTGGCTTCCATGTTCGTGGCGTCGCTCGAAGCGACATCCGGCTCGGTCATGCAGAAGACCGAGCGGATCGTCCCTGCAAGAAGCGGCTTCAGCCACGCCTCCTTCTGTTCGTCCGTGCCGCAATGCCACAGCACCTCCATATTGCCGGTGTCCGGAGCGTTGCAGTTGAAGACCTCGGGGGCGAGCAGGCTGCGTCCGGTTTCTTCCGCCACCGGCGCGTACTCGAGTGTGCGGAGGCCTGCCCCCAGATTCGGATCGGGCAGGAAGAGATTCCACAGACCCGTAGCACGCGCTTTCTCCTTGAGCCGCTCGATCACGGGTGAGACCCGCCACTTCGTCCAATCGGCGCCATGATTGAGGGCGCGGAGATCGCGGAAGTGCGCCTCCTCGATCGGCAAGACGTGCTCCTGAATGAAGCTCCGGACGCGAAGTGCGAAGTCGCGCGCACGGGGCGAGGGAGTGAAGTCCAAGGCAGCTCATCATAGAGCCGCGCGCGATGCTTCAGTCGTAGGTGGAGTCGTATTCGATGAACTGGGTCATGTTCGCGAAGCGTTGCGGCACTTTCGGTCCGCGCACGAACTCCTCTGTCGCCGCATCGAGGGTCGCCCCCGGGCAACGATCGTGGAGGAAAGCGGTGAGGCGGCGCGTGTTGTCGAGCCGGTTCGTGTTGCCGCCGGGGATCGCCGCGTAGTTGACGATCGTGCTTCCGAAGATCCGCACCGGCTCGGGTGAGGCGCTTTTCGAAGGAACGATGTCGAGAAGCAGAGCTCCCTCCCAGGGCGGGTCTGGCGGAAGTTGGCGCGCCACGATGGCGGTGACCTGATCGAAGGGGATGCCCCGGGCCTCGCCACTCGGGAGCGTAACGCGCAGACCGGACTCACCGATCTCGCACTTGTGGGCGATGAACCGAAGCGACTTTCGCGCTGCATCGACACCGGCCGGTCCCCTGGCCGCGATCGTCCGGCCCGTTCCGGTGATCGCTGTGGCGGGGGCTTGTCGTTCACTCATCTTGAGGCGGAGTTTTTCCGCTTCGCCGGAGAGCGTCCGAGCCGCCGGAGCGGGAGCGGCGGGCGCTCCTGCGGGCGAAGGCGCGGCGGCCGGGGGCGATGCCGTGGTCGCTGACCCGCGCGGCGAGATCGTGCGAGACGCTCCCGGCGGAGAGGGCGCTCGTCGTTTTGGTTTCCTGGGCTTGTTCAACTCACTTATGGCGCCGAACCCGCGGACCATCGGAATGAGGAAGAAGACCCGCGCGATGAGGCCCCCGATCGGCGGCGACGCTTTCGCCTCGGCGGCGGCGACGAACATGTAGAGCCCGTCGAGGATGAAGAGACCAACCGCGACGGCGAGGGCCGGAAACGACCGCTTCCTGACGAACACCGCGAGACCGGCGTAGATGGCGCCGGTCAGCACCGAGGCCCAGCCCACACCCATGGACTTCAGAAAGGTCAGGTCGAGGATCGCCGCCACGAAGCCAAGGATCGCGTTCATGGCCGCGATCGCGAGGATCATGTTCGCAGCGGCCTCGAGCTGGGTCTGCGGGTCGCCGGCGCTCCCGGGGAGCGGCTCGCCCTCGCGCGACAGCCGAAGCTCCGGGAAGGGGCCGACCTTGGCGAGGACCAGCTCCAGCCGGCTTCCATCCGGAAGGGCGAAGGACTGAGGCGTCTCGATGTCCTTCGCGTTCTCGAAAGAGCCTAGGGACGCTCCATCGAACGTGACGGTCAGGTTCTTGAAGGCGCCTTCCCAGTCGACTTCAACCCGTTCGGGTCCGCCGGCTTCGAAGGCGTACTTCTTGGAGGGCAAGGGCGCTCCTTTCAAAGATGCGGGGAGTCTAACCAGTTCCCTGCCCGTCGCGCGGCGTGTACGCTACGCGGCATGAAGAGCACACTCCCTCGAGTGATCGCGGCCCTGGGCCTTTGCGTCACCAGCGTCGTTTCCGCGATGGCCGACACCTACCCTCGGCAGCCCGGCGTCGACATCGTCGACTACTCGTTTCGCCTGACCCTGACCGACGACAGCGACGTCATCGAGGGTGAAACCGTGGTGACCCTTCGCGTGGTCAAGGACGGCGTTTCCACCTTCACCCTGGATCTCGTTCAGCCGAAAGCCGCGACTCCCGACCGCGGCATGGTGGTGAGCGCCGTGACCGAGGCGGGGAAGTCGCTGATCTTCGATCACCGCGATGACCGTCTCGCCGTCCGCCTCGATCCCGCCGCCCGCGCAGGCGAAACGCGCAGGGTGGCGGTCTCCTACCGGGGCATTCCCGCAACCGGCCTGCTCATCGCCCCGAACAAGCACGGCGAGCGGACGTTCTTCAGTGACAACTGGCCGATCAAGGCCCGACACTGGCTGCCCACCCTGGATCATCCGGGAGACAAGGCCACGAGCGAGATGGTGGTGAACGCACCGGCCCATTACCAGGTGGTGTCAAACGGCCGACTGGTCGAGGAGACTGACCTCGGCGGTGGCCGCCGCCTCACCCGCTGGCGGCAGTCCATACCGATCGCGACATGGCTCAATGTCCTTGGCGTCGCCCGTTTCGCGGTGGACCATCGACCGGCCTGGCGCGGTCTGCCGATCGACACCTGGGTGTACCGGCAGGATCGCGACAACGGCTTCGCGGTGTTTTTGAATCCGACCACCGCGGTTCTCGACTTCCTCTCCGACCGCGTGGGCCCATACTCCTACGAGCGCCTGGGAAACGTGCAGGCGAACGGGGTGCGGGGGGGCATGGAGTCGGCAACTTCCATCTTCTATGGCGACGACGCGGTCAACGATCCCAAGAGCGCGCGCTGGCGGAACGTCATCATCCACGAGATCGCTCATCAGTGGTTCGGCAACGCGGTGACCGAGAGCGACTGGGACGACGTGTGGCTCTCGGAGGGCTTCGCCACCTACTTCACGCATCTGTTTATCGAGCACGCCCACGGTCGCGACGAATTCGTGGCCGGTCTTCGAACCGACCGCGACGCGATCCGCGAATTCGATCTCCAGAACCCGAACTACCGGATCATCCACGACAACCTCGCGGATATGAGTCAGGTCCTCTCGAGCGCGGGTACGTACAAGAAGGGCGGCTGGACCCTGCACATGCTGCGGGGCATCGTCGGGGATGCCGCCTTCTGGCGAGGGGTACGCGACTACTACCAGCGCTACCGCGACCGCAACGCGACCACCGCCGACTTCCGTCGGGCGATGGAGGAAGCGTCGGGCAAGGAGCTTGGCTGGTTCTTCGACCAGTGGCTCACCCGTGGCGGCTTTCTCAAGCTTCGCGCGGAGTGGAGCTACGACGCGGGCGCCAAAGCGGTTCGAATCGAAGTGGAACAGCTCCAGGCCGGGGCCCCGCTGCGCATGCCCATCGAGGTCGGCATCGCGGTGGAAGGTGAGACCGTCCCACGAGCCGCCACCATCGAGATCAAAGACCAAAGGCAGGCGCTCACCATCCCGCTCGACCGGGCGCCGAAGTCGCTCACCCTCGATCCGCGGACGTTTGTGCTCATGGAAGCGGATGTTGTGCAGGCGGAGCGGAAATGACCCTGCTCAAGAGCGTCCTTCGCATCACCATCGCGGCGCTGATCGGTGGCACACTCTTCCTGATGATCTTCGAGAAGCAGCTCATCTACTACCCGGCGGCCGCGGTCGACGTCACTCCGAAGGCGCTGGGCCTGCCCTTCGAGGAGGTGACCATCGACGTCGAACCGGGAGTGAAGATTCACGGCTGGTTCATCCAGGGCTCGAAGGAGCCTTCGACGGCCACCATCCTCTTCTCTCACGGCAACGCGGGCAACATCGCTGACCGGCTCGATCGAGTGCTGAGTTGGCGCGACCTGGGCGCCGATGTCCTGCTGTACGACTACCGGGGTTATGGCCGGAGCAGCGGCGCGCCCGACGAGGAAGGGACGTATCGCGACGGCCGCGCCGCCTACGACTATCTCGCCAAGTCCCGCGGTATCGACCCGAAGCGCCTGGTGCTGATGGGCGAATCCCTCGGCTGCGCGATTTCGATCCAGCTCGCCCTCGATCGCCCGGCCGCGGGGCTCGTTCTCGAAGCGCCTTTCGCCTCGATCCCGCACATGGCCTCCTCGATCTATCCGTTCCTGCCCGCGAAGTTCTTCGTGAGAACGCGCTACGACAACCTCGAGAAGATCCCCCGTGTGAAGGCGCCGCTTCTGGTCGTTCAGGGTACGAGGGACGAGGTCATCCCCGTGGCCCAGGGCAAGATGATCTTCGACGCGGCGTCCTCCGCGAAGCAATACCTCGCCATCGAGAGCGCCCATCACAACGACGTGTACGTGATCGGCGGAACGCAGTACAAGCGCGCGCTGGCCGATTTCCTCGCCCGCGTCGTCCCGTCCGCTCCGGCCCCGACTCTGATAGAAACCGCCAAACCATGAGCCACTACCTCCTCATCTATGACCTCGCCGACGACTATCTCTCCCGACGGGGCGAGTTTCGGGGAGTCCACCTCAAGATGGCCTGGGACGCGCACGCGATGGGAGACCTGGTGCTCGGCGGAGCGCTCGGCGAGCCGGTGGATCGCGCGATCCTCATGTTCAAGGGCGAGAGCCCGAAAGTGGCCGAAGACTTCGCGAAGGCGGACCCGTACGTGACGAACGGTCTCGTCAAAGCCTGGACGGTCCGGCAGTGGATGACCGTGGTCGGGGATCTCGCGGCGAATCCCGTCAGGCCCTGATCTCCGCCGCGGACGGCGCTGCGTCCCCGGGACGTGGCGTCCGGTAACACGGCGTTGTGTGACGCTCCTCACCGCCGATTCGGCATCTCGCGCGGCTTCAGTGGCTTGGCGATTCAGGCATGGAAGCTGCAGTTCCATGGGAGCGAGTGAGAAGAACCATGAAACTCCATGTTCGCCTTGGACCCCTGCCGATCGTCCCGCCTTACTTCGACTGGGAAGAGGACGACTCCGACCTCATCGAGGAGAACGAGGAGGAGATCGACCTCACCGATCTCTTCGACCCGCCAAAGCCGAACGACGTGGAGAGGATCCACTGACGGGCCGATGGACGCCATGATGCCGACGTGCGGAACTGGATCGTGAGTAGACTGGCGAGCCATGAACACACATCGACGGAGCGGCTTCGGCCGCCTGACCGCGATCATGGTCTGCCTCGCCGGAATCTCCACCCCGGTCGTGACCGCCCAGGAGGCGGGCGGCGACCGCGTTCGCGTCTGCACTTTCCCGGCCGCGGGCTTCTTCGCGCGTGACGGCGCGGGTGTGGCGTCAGGCTTCGAATACGATCTCCTGACCGGCTTCGCCGCGGCCAGCAAGGTCAATGCCGCCTTCGAAGACGTGCCCCAGTTCGACCAGATCCTGAAGGACACCGCGAGCGGAAAGTGCCAGATCGGCGCGGCCACGATCGCGGTTACCGAGGAGCGCAAGGCGACGCTCGCCTTCTCCAATCCCTACTTCCCGAACCGCGTGGTGGTCGTCCAGAAGAAGTCCACCGGCTTCGCGCAGCCGGCCGATCTGACGGGTCTCCGGGTGGCGGTGGTGAAGGGAACGCTCTCGGAGGGTCTGGTGACCGGCATTTCCGGCGCGAAGTCCGTCCTCGCGGAGAACGACGACGCCGCGTTCCAGGCGCTGCTCAATGGCGCCGCCGAGGCCCTGGCCTGCGATTCCGCGGTGGTGCTCCACTATCTGAGGCTGCATTCCGATCTGGCCATCGCGTTTCCGATGGGGGATCGATCGTTCTTCGCCTTCGCCCTTCCCCGCGGATCGAAGTTCGTGGCTCCGCTCAATGAGCACCTGAAGTCCCTGCAGAAGTCGGGTGCTTTCACCAAACTGCTCGCGAAACACTTCGGCGAAGCGAACGCCGACTTCCTCGCCGAAGACGTCGCCAAGGCGTCCTTGAAGCCGTAGCCTCTTTCACGCCCCTCGCTCGTACGAAGCCCGTGTCGCGACGACGTCGACCAGAAGGGCGGCGGCGAACAGGTGCACCAGGGCGAAGGCCTGTCCTTCCTGTCCGCCCGCCGTGGTGACGAGCACGGGAAGAACGATGGTGGCGAGGGCCGGGCACGCGAGTATGAGCAGTGACTCGCGGGCCGCATTCGCGAACCTTCCACGAATCGCCAGAGCGATCAACAGCACGGTGGGCGTCACCAGCAGAGTGACCGGGAGTTCGACGCTGTAGTCCCCGAGTCCGAGGTGGTCCGCGGTCGTGGTGTACGTCCAGTATTTGTCGATCACACCCTCATTCTGCGACCCGGCGCGGCGGATGAAGTCGGAGTCCAGCGGCTCCCACGGCCACAGCTTCCAGAGTGAGACTGTGCTCAGCAGGCGGCGCGCGAGAATCCCCGCGTACCAGATGGGGTCTGTCTTGATCGCTTCGATCACCTGGGCACGGAGGACGGTTTCGCTTTCGGCTGTCCACAGCGAAGGCACCCCGGCGCGCTGAACTGCTTCGAGAGCGGTCTTGTCAGCCCAGGTAAACCCGTGACTGCGGTCGAAGTCGCCGAGGCCTTCCCAAACCGGCTGCCACATGTCGTTTTGCTGCGCACCCGGGGCGAGCGCGCTCGGCAGTGCCAGCACGATCGCCGCGACCGCGGTCAACCCAAGCCGCGGACCCAGGGCCCGCTTCAACCGGCACGCGCCGAGCCACACGGCCAGGACAAAGCCGGGCAGCAATACGCCGGCTGAGCTGCGACAGAAAACGCAGACCGCCAGGAGCGCGCCCGCGACCGCAACTCGCGCAAGGAGTCCTGCGACGGTGGGCGCGGGATTCAGGCGCGCATACACCGCGAGCGGCGGAATCAGGAGGACGGCCGCGAGATAGAAGCCCACGGGATAGCGGCCGAGGGCGAGCCCGCCCGCGAGGAACGGGCTCAGGCCCAGCAGCACCATCGCGAATGCCGCCACTCGATTTCGCCCGGCCGCCCGCAGTTCCATGGCGGTCCAGAAAAGTGCAGGGGCAGCCACGAGAAATCCAAGCCAGAGAATCAGGAACGGCGCGATGCCACCGCGCGCTCTGAAGGCGAGGCCCAACAGCGCCGCCCGCCCGCGGTCGTCGTACGGCGGCCGCTCGGGTTGGATTCGCTCGGAAAGGAACGGGGCAATGTTCCTGACTCGTTCGAGCGGTCTCGTGGGGGTGAGGCCCTGGTTGACGATCCGCTCCAGGATGAGTCCTCGCGCGACGTCATCAGCTCTCGGCCCCGTAACGTATTCACTTGCCGGACCCTGAGTCGCCTCGACCCAGGAAGCCGTCGCGAGCGCGAGGTCATTCCACAGCCGCCGCCAGGACGGGACTTTCGTGAAATCGACCGTTGCGCTCCCGATCCAGATGTTGACCGCGAGCAGCAAGGGCCCGGCGACGGCGGAGACGACCCCAAGGGCGCCCGCCTGCAGAAGGGTGGAGCGGGGGTCGGCCATTCAACTTAGTTTACCGCCCGGTATTGTGAAGCGGATGTTCGTGGCATCGCATGCCGCAGATGCGATCATCGACGCACGCCGCACCCGCCGCTAGACTGCGCCAATGACCTCGCGCTCCCGCCTCCTTGGCAACCTGGCGCTCGCGGCCACGACGGTCCTGCTGTTCCTGACCGCACTCGAAGGCGTGGCGCGTCTCGCTCGGCGCCATCGCATTCCGGGGAAGGAGGCCGGCACCATCGCGCTCTACACCGAACACGACCCTCTCCTCGGTTGGCGCAAGAAGCCGGGCGCGCGTGCCACTTTCGTGCGTCCGGAATACACGGTGGAGGTCGTGATCAACAGCCGTGGCCTGCGCGACCGGGAGCGCGACTACGAGGCTTTGCCGGGCACTTTCAGGGTGCTCGCACTTGGCGATTCCTTCATCGAGGCTTACAGCGTTCCCCTCGAAGCGACCGCGACTTCCGTACTCGAGGGGCTGCTCGCCGCGAGAGGCTGTCCCGCCGAGGTGATCAACGGCGGGACCGCGGCTTACAGCACGGATCAGGAGTACCTCTTCTACCGGACGGAGGGAGTGCGTTACTCACCTTCCGTCGTCGTACTGTTCTTCTACTTCAACGATGTGTTGTTCAACGGTCGCGACTCGTATTTCGGAAGCCCCAAGCCGCTCTTTGGTGTCAGTAACGGCGATCTGACGGAGCCGCAGACGATCCCACAACCGCCTCCCCCCCCTCCACGAAAAGTAACGACCGCGCCCGCGGCGCCTGCGACACCGGAGGGCTCTGCGCTCCTGTCGTGGTTGCAGGATCGACTCGAGACGGGGGCGCCGGGGTCCTACAACGCGCTGTCGCGTTTCGGGCTGTGGGCGCCTCTCCGATCGCTCGAGCCGCCCACCCAGCTGAAGGTCTACAAACGACGGCTCCCTGACGAGATCGAGAAGGGCTGGGTGCAGACCGATGCAATCCTCGGCGGTCTGGCGCGGGACGTGAGGGCAAAGGGCGCTCGCTTGATGATCGCTTACATTCCGAGCCGCATGGAAGTAAACGATCGGGACTGGGAATTGAACAGGATTCGTTACACCATGGATGACGATCGGTGGGATCGAGGTCTCGTGCAAAAGCGCTTGCGGGAGATGAGCGAGAAACGCGGCATCCCCGTGCTCGACCTCACGCCCGCCCTGCGCCAGGCGGAGCGTGGCGTCTTTGGCGGTCCTTACTACGAACGGGACGGCCACTGGAACAGCCTCGGCAACCAGATCGCCGCCCGCGAGGTGGCTCGGTTCCTGACCGAGCGGGGTTGGACGCGGCCGTGCGCCGGCGCAGCCCCGAGATCATCCCGCCAAACGCTAGTCGAGCCGCTTTCTGAAACGCGCTGAGGCGAAGGTCAGCCACGCGACTCCCGTGAGGGCGAGGGTCAAGGCTTCCGGCCACAGGACATCGAGACCGGATCCCTTGAGGAACACGCCACGCAGGATGATGCCGTAATAGCGGACCGGGATACCGTAACTCCCGATCTGGAAGAGCATCGGCATGTTCTCGATGGGGAAGATGAGACCGGAGAGATAGATCATCGGCACCATCAAGACGAACACCGCGAACATCATGGCCTGCTGCTGGGTCGCGACCATGGTTGAGGCGAACAAGCCCAGTCCGAGTGTGTTCAACAGAAATAGAAACGTCAGGAAGAGCAGGAGCAGGAACGATCCGCGCAGCGGGACGCCGAACACGACCTGGGCGAGGACCACGATCACCGCGGTGTCAATCATCCCGATGATCGCGAAGGGTGTGAGCTTGCCGAGGATGAGCTGCCACGGTCGGAGCGGTGTGACACTGATCTGCTCGAGCGTGCCGATCTCCTTTTCCCGAACCACCGCCATCGAGGGCAGCATCATGGTCACCAGCATCAGCACCATGGCGAGCACCGCGGGCACGTAGAACCAGCGCGTCTTGAGGTCGGGGTTGTAGAAGATCCGCGGCATCACCTCGATGCGGCCGATGGCCGGGGGACGGGCCACGGGAACACCGAGTCTGCGCGCAGCTTCCACACTCCGACGTGTTTCGGTCTCGAGCCGGACTCGCTGGAGTTCTCCCCCCATCTCGGAAATGATGCGGGACGCGTAGCCAAGGCCGACCACCGCCGAGTTCGCGTCGGTGCCGTCGGCGAGGACCTGCAGGCGGGGCGAGCGTCCGGCGTTGAGGTCGGTTCCGTAGCCTTCGGGGATGATGAGGACCACCTGGGCGACACCTTCGACGAGCCAGGGCTCGGCCTGTTCGGCGGTCGGCACCGAGCCCTTGATCTCGAAGTAGCCCGAGGCGTCGAAGCGCTCGACGAGTTCTCGGCTCGCCACACTGTGATCGCCATCGACAAGGAGTAGCGGCACGTGAGTGACGTCGAGATTCGCCGCGTAGCCAAGGGCGATGAGTTGAACCAGTGGCCCCACGATCAGCGCCGGGATCATCTTGCGATCCTGACGGAGCTGCAGAAACTCCTTCAGGATGACCTGCCATAAGGCTCCCATGGCTCAGGCCTCCCGCCGGCGCAGGCGCGCGTAGGCCAGGGCGAGAACGATCGTCGCGTAAAGGACCAGGAAGGCGACGTCCTGCCAGTACGGAGCGAGGCCAGCGCCTTTGAGGATGATGCCGCGGATGATCACGAGGAAATAGCGGGCCGGAACCGCGTAGGTCAGAAGCTCGATCGGCCAGGGCATCGAGCGGATGGGGAAGATGAAGCCGGAAAGAAAGATCGCGGGCAGCATGGACGTCACCATGCCGATCTGGAACGCAAGGGCCTGGGTTTCCGCGATGCTCGAAACCAGCAGACCCCAGGCGAGCGCGCCCACGAGATAGATGAGGGTGGCCACGAAGAGGTCGAGATAGGGCCCACGAATCACCACGCCGAAGAGCACGCGCGCCGCGGTCAGGATGATCACGGTGGCGATGAGCGAGATCGCGAGGTAGGGCAGAGTTTTGCCGATCAGGAGTTCGCCCGCGGTGAGCGAAGTAACGCGCAACTGCTCCATCGTCCCGCGTTCCTTTTCGCGAACCACGGAGAGCGCGGTCGAGACCACCGCGGTCAACATCAGGATGAAGCCCACCAGGCCGGGAACGAGGAACTGGGTCGTTCGAAGCTCGGGGTTGTAGAAGACCCGCGGCTCGTAACCCACGGGCTGGACGTTGATTCCCGTGCGCTCCGAAAATCGCCGGAGATTCACGTCCGCGGCGAGGGCGGTGGCGTAGCCGAGGACCGTGGTCGCGGTGTTGGCGTCGGCGCCGTCGAGGAGAAGCTGAACCGTGGCGGTACGGCCCTGGGCGAGGGTCCGCGCGAAACCCTCGGGAATCGAGAGCACCGCCTTGGCCACGCGCTTCTCGGTGATGAGATCCACGTCGGCGCCCGCGGGCACGTCCGCGACCTGATCGAAGTAGGTCGAGTTCACGAACGCCGCCACGAGGCTCCTCGACTCCTCCGACTTGTCGAGATCCCGCACCGCGAGGCGAACGTGCCGCACGTCGAAGTTGATCGCGTACCCGTACATCAGGAGCATGATGGTGGGAAGGCCAAGGAGCATGGCGAGGCTTAGAGGGTCGCGCGACGCCTGCCGCGCTTCCTTCTTCGCCATCGCCCAGATCTTGCGGAGATTCATGCCACGATCCCGCGCGCCCTTCGGGCTTCTTCTTCGGCCTCGATGCAGTGGATGAAGACATCTTCGAGCGAGGGCACGATGCGTTCGATCGAGATCGGCGCGAACTCGCCCTGGGGCAGGGCGCGCTCGATGAGGCGGCGGCCCGAGTTTTCATCCGGCACGACCACGTGAAGCCTTGTGCCGAAGACGGAGGCTTCAAGGATGCCCGGCTCCTTCTCGAGCAGAAACTGCGCGTCAAGGGGACGCGCGCATGCGACTTCGAGCAGAACGCGGCCCGCGAACACTTCCTTCAGTTCGGCGACCGAACCATGCGCCACCAGACGCCCCGCGTGCATCAGAGCGATGCGGTCGCAGCGTTCGGCCTCGTCGAGGTAGTGCGTGGTGACGATGAGGGTGATCCCCTCGCCCGCCATCTGGTCGATCAGCGTCCAGAAACGCCTTCGCGAGATCGGATCGACGCCGCCCGTGGGCTCGTCGAGAAAGACCACGCGAGGTCCGTGCAGCACGGCGCAGGCCAGGGCGAGGCGCTGTTTCCATCCTCCGGGGAGCGAGCGGGTGATGAGGTCTTCCTTGCCCTCCAGGCCAGCAGTCGCGACCGCCCACTTCTCGCGATCGCGCATTGCGGCGCCCCTGAGCCCGTACACGCCCCCGAAGAAGCGGAGATTCTGGATCACGCTCAGGTCGTCGTAGAGACTGAAGCGCTGCGTCATGTAGCCGATCTTGTGTTTGAGCGCTTCGGGATCCTTCGCGACATCGATGCCGAGCACGCGCGCGCTGCCCGAGGTCGGAGCGAGCAGGCCGCACAACACACGGATCGCCGTGGTCTTCCCCGCGCCGTTCGAGCCGAGCAGGCCGAAGACCTCGCCCTGCTTCACGTTGAGCGACAGGTCGTCGACCGAGGTGAAGGCGCCGAAGCGTTTGACGAGGTGATCCACCTCGATGACCGCGGGACCCTCCATGTCAGCGCCCGACCGCCCGGGCAAGGTTCGCGAGTGCGATCTGAATCTGCGCTTCGGTCTGGGTGGCTTCGAGTTCGGCGCGCAGCAGGCGCGTTTCGGCATCGAGAAGCTCGCTCGACGTAAGCACGCCTTCGCGGTAACGGTCTTTGGCCACGCGCACCGCGTCTTTCGCCGCTTCGATGCCACGCAGGGCGACCACCTTGCCGGCGACCGCCGATCCGAGTTCAAGGCGGCGCGTCGTGACGTCGAGACGAATCCGCGATTCGAGATCGCGAAGCTGCGCCCGCAGCGCGTCGGCCTGGGCCTGGCTCTGCGCCGCGGAAGCGCGCGAACGTCCGCCATCGAGGATCTTCCAGTTCACATTCAGTCCGATGCTCCAACTGTCCTTCCACTCTCCGGCCAGGGGCAGGATCCGCGGATTGGGATTCGAATAGTCGAAGCCCGCCAGGATGCCGGCCTGCGGTCGCGAGGACGACTGAGCCACGCGGCTCGTGGCTTCGAGAGAGCGGATCCGCGCGCGCAGCGCCTCGAGTTCGGGACGGCCTGCGCTCGCCCGCTTGACCTGATCTTCGAGTGGTTCTGGAGTTGCGAGGTGTCCAGCCGGAGTCGGATCGAGTTCCACCTCGGTCTCGGGGGGAAGGCCCACGAGGCGAAGCAGATTCGCGGTCGCTACCGCGGAAGCGTTGTCCGCGAGAACCCGGCCGAGTTCTGCGCGTTCGCGCTCGACGGTGACGGCGAGAACCTCATGGCTGGCGGCAAGGCCCACTTCTTCGCGTGCGCGGGAGTCCTTGAGGTGAGCTTCGTACGAGGCAATCGCCTCGCGGAGCACGCGCGCGGTCTCGCGGGCGAAGAGCACATTGATGTACGCGATGTGGGTTTCCGCGACGAGATCGTTCAGGGCGGCGGCGCGGTCGGCGATCGACGCGCCTTCGGCCTCGCGGGCCGCGCCCACCTGACTCTGGACCCGGCCACCCGTGTAGATGGGAAGGCTGGCGCCCACATGAGTCCGCCACTGACTGGGAAGGTTCGGGAAAATCACGCGCGGCGGCGCGCCCGGGGACGAAAGAATGAGTTCGGGGACGTTCGAGTTACGGGAGTACGCGGCCTGGATATCCAGATCCGGGCGTCGGCCGGCCTCAGCGCCGCGCACGCTCTCACTCGCAGCACGGGTGAGCGCGCCATAGGACTCGAGGCGAGGGGAGTTGGCGCGCGCCCGGGTGATCGCGTCGTCGAGCGTCAGCCTTTGAACCAGGGGATTGGCCGCTGCTGTCGATTCGGACGCCGGAAGGGTCGTTCCGAAGGCACAGAAAAGTGCGATGAGGATGGGTCGCTTCAAAGCGAACCTCCGATCTGGGCCGCCTCGGCCTCACGGGCCTGGATGCGGGAAATAAAGACGTCTTCGAGCGAGGGAGGAATGGGCCGCGCCGAGAGGACCTCGAGGCCCGCCGCGCGCAGTTCTCCGGCCATTCGATTCGTCCAGGCCGCGGCCTGTTCGTCGTCGAACGCGGGCAGGGTGACGTGGACACGTTCGCCGAATGCCTCGACGTCACGCACGTCGGGACTCGCAGCGATGATCTCGAGGGCCCGACGTTTGGGATGAGCCAGGATCTCGACCATCGCGCTGTGCGCTTCGGAGCGGAGGGCATCGGGCGTGCTCACCGTGAGGATCAAGGAGCGATCCATGAGAGCCACGCGCTGGCAGCGCTCGGCCTCGTCGAGGTAGGGCGTGGTGACGAGCAGGGTCAGCCCTTCGCGCTGCAACCGGGCGAGGATCTTCCAGAAATCGCGCCGCGAAACCGGGTCGACGCCGGTCGTGGGTTCGTCGAGAACGAGGAGCTGGGGCGTGTGGATCAGCGTGCAGGCGAGAGCGAGCTTCTGCTTCATGCCGCCCGAGAGGCGGTCGGCAAGTCGATTCCGAAACGGCGTCATGCGGAGCATCTCGAGCAGTTCCTCGGCCCGCGGCTTTGAATGGCGCACCCCGTGGATGTCGGCGAAGAACGCGACGTTCTCGTCCACGGTCAGATCGCCGTAGAGAGAAAAGCGCTGCGAGAGATAGCCGATGCGCCTCGAGAGTTCGTCGGTCTCCTTCCACGGGTCGAGGCCGCAGGTCCGCACGCTGCCGCCGTGCGGGGCCAGAAGGCCGAGGATCACGCGCAGCGTCGTGGTTTTTCCCGCTCCATCCGGCCCGATGAGGCCGAACATCTCGCCCCGTCCCACCGTGAAGGACACATCGTTCGCGGCGACGAGGTCGCCATACTTCCGGATGAGGCCCTTGACCTCGACGATGGGAACGTCGCCGTCGCCGCTCATTGCGCCTGGCCCGCCGGGACGAACGTCGCTTCCGCGGGCATCCCGGGCTTGAAGAATCCATCCGCGTTGTCGAGGCCGACCTTGACCCGATAGACGAGTTTGATGCGCTCGTCGCGGGTCTGCACGTTCTTCGGTGTGAACTCCGCCTTCGCCGCGATATAGGTGAGCTTCCCCTTCCGGGTCTGTCCGCCGTCCGTAGTGACCGTCGCTTCCTGGCCGATACGAATTCGCGCGAGGTCGATGTCGGTGACGTAGACCGTGAGCCAGGCCTCGCTCAGTTTCGTGATGACGCAGATCGGGGAGCCGGGCTGAAGCTGCTCGCCGGGCTCGGCCACACGTGAGGTGAGAACTCCGTCCGCGAGACTCGTCACCGTGGCGTCCGCGATCTGCTGTTCGAACATCGCGATGCGAGCGTCGAGCGAGGCGACGCGGGCCCGGGCCGCCTCGATCTCCTCCGGACGCGATCCGGAATGCAGGCGCGCGAGCGTTTGTTCCTGCGCCCCGAGACGCGCTTCGAGAATGTTGCGCGGCGTCTGCGCGTCGTCGCGGGCCTTGGTCGTGCCCGAACCGCGGTCGAGCAGGCCCTGCATCCGGTCGAGGTCGAGCTGCGCGCCCGCGATATCCGCCTCGGTGGCCCGGATCTGCGCTTCCATCTCCGCGATGTCCTCCTTGCGGGCGCCGGCAAGGCGCAAACGGAGTTCGGCCGCGGCCTGAGCGCGGTCGGCATTCGCCTGGCGTCGCTGGATCTCCACATCGGTGGTGGCGAGACGCGCGAGGGTATCGCCCTGCTTCACCACATCTCCCTCCTTGAAGGGAGCCTCGAGGAGCCGCCCGCCCACCTTCGCGGAAATATGCACATCGGTGGCCTCGACGTGGCCCGCGGCCACGATGTTGGGATTCTTCGTTTCGACCGCGCAGCCGAAGGCGGTGATGGCGATGAGCGGCAAGAGAGGGAGGGAACGTTTCATGCGGGATTCCTTTGTTCGGAACTAACGGACGGACCCCTGATCCTTCGGGGCCAGGGTGCCGTCGAGGACGGAGAGAAGATGGTTCAGCATGTCGTCGTTTGTGGGCAGGGCGAGGCCCGGCATCTCGCGGGGCAGCAGACGCTCGCGAAACGAGGAGCCCGCGAAATGCACCATGAGGGGCGCGAGCATGGTGAGATGAAAGAGCAGAGGATGAACGGGACGAAACAGGCCCTTTGAAACTCCCTCCCGCAGCGTCTCGCTCACGAAGCCGAGAATGATGCCCAGGGTGCGCGAGGCCTCCGCGTCCATGCCGGTGCCGCCCGCGAGGATTTCGCGGAGGATGACGTGGGGAAGCGCCTTCTTCTTCTCGAAGTGATGAACGACCCGGGTGTACAGCGCGCGCAGCTTCTTGTCCGGCGGATCGTCGGTTGCCTGGAGGCGCTGAATCTCATCCAGGACATCCCCGAACAGCCTGAGCAGCACGGCTTTGTAGAGCGCCTGCTTCGAGCCGAAGTGGTAGTAGATCATCGCCTTGTTTGCGTTGGCACGGCGCGCGATCTCGTCAACCCTTGCCCCACTAAATCCATATTCCATAAACACTTCAGTGGCTGATTCGAGAATCGGCTCCCGGCTGCCGGATGCAATATCGGTCGTCCTGATCTGTTGACTAACCATTTGGTTTAACCGGGATGTTAGCGAACCTCCGGAGAGTTCGTCAAGAGTTTTCTCTCAGTCGGCCTTCTTCGCGGGCTTTCGGTCCCAGCGATGCGCGCGAAGCTCGCTGATGAGATCGGTGCTGAGCGGCCCTTTCGCTTCCGCCGCCACATTCCCCCGTACGCTTTGGAGGCGGCGCATTCCGGGAATCACCGTGGTCACGTCGGGGTTCGAGAGGATGAATCGCAGGGCCAGCTCGGGGAGGGTCATGCCCACGGGCAGAATTCCGGGCAGTCGTTCGACACGGTCCATCGTGGCGGCCGTGTTCTCGGCGTTGAAGTACGTTCGCCGGAAGTCGCCTTCCGGGAATTGGCGGTCGCGGCTCAACTGCCCTGCGAGCGACCCTTCATCAAACGGGACTCGCGCGATGACCGCGACGCCCTTCTCGCGGCAGAGGGGAAACAATTCATCCTCGGGTGACTGGTCGAAGATGTTGTACACGACCTGAACCGCATCGACGAGGCCGGTTCGGATCGCGGCAATTCCGTTCCACGGCTCCCATCGATTGAGGCTGATGCCGATCGACTTGATGAGCCCCTCGCTCTTGAGGCCGGCCACCGCCCGCTGCCAGGTCTCATCGGCGGCCCAGGCGTCCTGCCAGACGTGGAACTGCATGAGATCGAGGTGGGGAAGGCCGAGGTTTCGCAGCGTCTTCTCCGTGTACTCCCGGATGTGAGTTGCCGGGAAACACTCGTCCAGCGAAGCACTCGCGGGTGCGGGCCAGACGCGGTTCTTCGGGGGGATCTTGCTCGCGGTGAAGAAACGCTTCGCGGGATGACGCCGCACCAGCGCCCCAAGAACGCCCTCGCTTCTTCCATCGCCGTAGGCGAAGGCGGTGTCGAAGAAGGTCACCCCGGATGCGACCGCCTCGTCGAGAGCCCGTTCCACTTCGGCATCGTCGGTGTCCTTCCAGCCGGCGAGGCCCCACATGCCGTAGCCGAGCAGGCTCACAGGCACTCCAAGCCGTTGCGCGCTTCTCATTTGCATCTAACCGGTTCTCCTCGCACGCCAACCTTACCGGCAAGTCCCATCTCGCCGACGCTGCGGCTTCTTTGACGGCCCCCGGCGCTTGTGTTTGAATCGCTCTTTCCCAAAGGATCCCACGAGGCCAGAGGCCTTCCCTGCCATGAACAGATCGAGCGGCGACCCCGAATGACGAGTGTGAATTTCCCATCCATCGTCGTTCTGAACGGGAACGAGGCGGGCGCCGTCCTGAAAGTAGACGAAGTGCTCAACAACTTCGTTCTCGGGTCCGACGAGGGTTGCCACCTCGTCTTGTCCGGGGCCTCGGTCTCACCCCTGCACGCCACCCTCTTTCTCGACGACGATGGGAACGTGACCCTTTGCGACACCAACAGCCGCGGGGGCGTGTTCGTGAATGGCGCCCAGATCATGGAGCAGCAACTCGCGGAGGGAGACGAGATCTCCCTCGGTCCGCCCGACGATCCGCAAAGCGGCCTGCTTCGATTCACGACCCAGCCGGTCGACGACGCTCCCCTTGTCGATCTTTCGACTGCCGGTTCCGAGGTTTTTGATCCGCTTCCCGCCGCACTTCCGGCGGATGACGCCCTCTTCACGTCCGAACTGGGCCGTCCGGACTTCTCTCCCGAACCCGCCACCTTCGAGCCCGTGCCCTTCGAACCGTTGGCGGAAACGCCCGCGGCGGTTGAGGAGTTCCCTCCCCCCGAGATGTTCGCCGAACCCGAGCCTCTCCCTGAGCCCGAGCCGCTGCCTCCTCCTCCACCACCAAAACCCGCGGCAAAACCCGCGCCCGCGAAACCGGCAGCCGCGAAACCAGCGCCTCCGACCCGTCCCGCGGCCGCCCACGCACCGCGCGCGGGCTCCGACGATCCCCTTGCCGGCCTCGCCGAATCCCTTGGAGGCACGAGTGACGGAAAGTTCGTGCCGCCCCCCGCGGTCGCTCCCTCCCCTGCCGCAGCCTCGGTGAAGTCGGGCCCCACGCCGGCCATCAGGGCCGCGCGTGTCGCCGCCGTCGCGGTTGTCCTGATCGTGGTGGCCTGGTTCGGAATGAAGAAGTACTCCGAGTCGATCGTGATCCCCGTGGTCGACAGCTACCAGCCCAATCCGGTGGAGCCCGGCCAAACCCTCACGATCAACGGCTCGGGATTTGGAACCGATCCCGATCCGACCGTCGTGAAGGTCACCATCGGCAAAGCCGACGGGACGATACTCGATGCCAACCCGACGCGGATCAACATCACGGTGCCGGAATCCCTGGCCGCCGCGGGATCACAGACCGTTCCCCTGAATGTGACCGCGCTCGGGACGACCTCGACGAGCCGCCTGCTGAAGATCTCGGTGGCGCCGAAAATCTCGTCGCTCACCCCGAGGGTGGCGCTGTCCGGTGACGAAGTCACGATCGTGGGCAAGTGGCTCTCGAACCCGAACACCAAACCCACGGTCACGGTCGCCGGCAATGAGGCGGAAGTGCTCGAGGCGACGCCGGCCGAG
>JANNJB010000113.1:0-5755 GCA_031405615.1 Vicinamibacteria bacterium
AACTCATCCGCCTGCTCCACGAAGAAGCGAAGGTCATCTAGCCATGTCCAACACCATTGTGACGTTCGCGGAAACCCGGGGCGGATCGTTGCGCCGCCCGTCGCTCGAGGCGGTCTCGGAAGCGCGGCGGATCGCCGACGCTTCTTCCTCGAAGGTTGTGAGTGTGCTCGTGGGCGCGGCGAACGAGGCGGCTCCGGCAACCCTCGCCTCGCACGGCGCCGATAAGGTGGTCTGTTTCACCGCCGCCGCCTTCTCGTCCTACTCGTCGGAGTCCTTCGCGCGCGCTCTCGCGAAGGTGGTGGAGACGGAAGCGCCGGGCGCCTTGCTCATTCCGTACACCGCGATGGGGAAGGATCTGGCTCCGCGCGTGGCCTTTCTCACCGGCGCCGGACTCGTGTCGGACTGCTCGTCGCTGGAAGTTGCGGAGGGACGCCTCGTCGCGAAGCGAACTCAGTATTCGGGCAAATTCATCTCGGCATTCGGCTGGACCACGAAGCTGCAGATCGCCACGCTGCGACCAAACGTGTTCGCGCTCACCGCACCATCCCCGGATCGCGCGTGTGAGGTCGTGCAGGACGATGTCGACGCCGCCTCGCGTGCGCGCGTTCGTGAGTTCCGCGCCAAGGAAGGCGGCAAAAAAGAACTGGCCGAAGCGCAGATCATCGTCTCCGGGGGACGTGGGCTCAAGGCGGCCGAGCACTACAAGCTGATTGAGGACCTCGGCAGCGCAATGGGTGCGGCCATCGGCGCATCGCGAGCGATCGTCGACGATGGCTGGGTCTCGCACTCATTCCAGGTCGGCCAGACCGGCAAGACGGTTTCGCCCACGCTCTACGTGGCCTGCGGCATCTCCGGCGCCATCCAGCATCTGGCGGGCATGTCGTCGTCGCGGGTGATCGTCGCCATCAACAAGGACCCCGAAGCTCCGATCTTCAAGGTCGCGAACTACGGGATCGTCGGCGATCTGTTCGAGGTCATTCCCGCTCTCACCGCCGAAGCCAAAGCCCACTTCGCCTCATGCGCCTGAGCTTCAGGAGGGAACCTCATCCTCGAAGATGAAGGTGCTCCGTCCTATTCGGATCTGATCCCCGTGACGGAGGATCGCTTCCTCGACCGGGTCGCCGTTGACCCACGTCTTGTTCCGCGAGCCGAGGTCGATCAGCCGAAACGTCTTTCCCTGGCGTTCGATTCGGCAGTGCTGGGCGGAAACCGGGTCGTCGGGAAGGACCAGGTTGTTGGTGATGGCCCTGCCGATGGCGATCGCCGGCGCATGGAGAGGAACCACCCGACTCGCCCACGCCGCCACCGCGGTTTCGCGCAGTCGCGGCGGATCCATCGCGTGTCCGGTCTGATCCGAAACGGTGGGCAACACCGCATTCTCGGGAATGGCCTTGATCTGGACGGTCGTCCCCTCGTCCTTGAAGAGCCCCATCTGGCGGGCGACGAGGGCAATGGCGCCGGCGAGGATCGCGAAGCCGACAATCGCGCCCGCGATGACGAGGAGGGTGGACAGCACGTGCCGGCGATTCTGGCACGACCGGATGTGATTGAATGGCCCTTGGCATGACTGAAGAACGCGACACCCTCGAAACCGACATCCTCATCGTGGGGGGCGGACCCGCCGGCCTCGCCGCCGCCATACGGCTCAAGGACCTGCTGGTCGAGCGGGCGAAGCGGCCCGGGGTGAAACCACTCGAACCCTCGATCATGGTGGTCGAGAAAGCCGCCGAGTTCGGGGCCCACTCGATCTCGGGGGCCGTGCTCGACCCTTCCTCACTGCGCGAGCTGATCCCCGATTTCGAAACCTCGGCGCCGCTTGGAGCCAAGGTCACCAAGGACAGCGTCGAGTATCTCTTCGCGGAGTCCAGGTTCCGACTGCCCATAACCCCGCCCCCCCTCCGGAATCACGGCAACTACGTGATCAGTCTGAGCCACCTTGTGAAGTGGCTCGCGGGCGAGGCGGAAAAGCGGGGAGTGGACTGCATGCCCGGCTTCCCGGCCGCGTCCCTTCTTTATGAGGGTGATCGAGTGGTGGGCGTCCGAACCGGGGATAAGGGCATCGATAAAAATGGAAAGCGGAAGGGAAACTACGAGGCGGGCGTCGACATCAAGGCGAAGGTCACGATTCTCGCCGAGGGCGCGCGGGGCAGCCTCACGAAGACCGCGGTCACGAAGCTCAAACTCGACGCGGGCAAGTTCCCGATGGTGTACACGATCGGGATCAAGGAACTGTGGGAGGTGCCGAAGGGGCGTCTGCAGAAGGGCGAAGTCATTCACACCATGGGTGAACCGCTCGGCTGGGAGACCTTCGGCGGCGGCTTCATTTACGGTCTCTCCGAGACTCTGATCTCGGTGGGCCTCGTGATCGGCCTCGACTACCGCGATCCGTTCCTGGATCCGCACGGCCTCTTTCAGAAAATGAAGGCCCACCCGCGGGTGGCCGAGCTGCTCCAGGGCGGCAAGATGCTCAAGTACGGGGCCCGCGCGATCAGCGAGGGCGGCTGGTATTGCATTCCGAAGACGTACGCCGATGGACTGCTTCTCATTGGAGAGGCGGCGGGGTTCCTCAACGCCATGCGTCTCAAGGGAATCCATCTCGGCATCAAGACGGGCATGCTGGCCGCGGAAACCGCCCTCGACGCCCTGGAGAAAGACGACGCTTCAGCCGCCGTCTTGAAGGGCTTCGAGGATCGCGTCAACGCCTCTTCGGTCAAGGAGGAGCTGTACGCGGTTAGAAACTTCCATCAGGGTTTCAAACACGGTTTCCTCGGAGGCATGATCAACACCGGCCTGCTGATGGTCACCGGCGGCCGCGGCCTCATCGACCCACTCGAGCCCTCGGGCGGCTACGCCGACATGGAGAAGCTGATCGACCGGTACGGAGCCGGGACCACGCGGGACTTCTTCGAGCGCGCCAAGCCCGACGGCAAGCTCACGTTCGATCGGCTCACCGACGTCTTCCATTCGGGCACCCTTCACGAGGAGGACCAGCCCTCGCACCTCCAGGTCGCCGATCCAAACATCTGCGAGACGACGTGCCGGACCGAATACGGGAACCCCTGCGAGAAGTTCTGCCCGGCCGCGGTGTACGAGATGGTTCCCAGGAATGACGGGAATCCCAAGTCGCTCAGGCTGCAGATCAACTTCTCGAACTGCGTCCATTGCAAGACCTGCGACATCATGGATCCCTACCAGATCATCACGTGGGTGACCCCCGAGGGCGGAGGCGGACCGAAGTACGACGGCCTGTAACCGATCAGGCGCGACGGAAGCGGTAGTGGGACACCAGCCACTCCCTTCCGCAATCGTAGGCCCAGAGTTCCTCGCAGGACATGAAGAAGGTGCGCCAATAGTGCCAGAAGCGCCCCGCGAGCGGACCGTACGTCCGCGCGAAGAGGGGCTCGATCTCATCCCGGCTCGCATCCATGTTGGCGAGCCATGCGGCCGCGGTGCGGGCGTAGTGTGTTCCCGGGACCCACCGATGCTCACAGACCTCGAGCGCGCTTGAAACCCGGAGAGCCAGGCCGTCGGCCGGCATCATGCCCCCGGTGAAGAAGTGCCGGGCCATGAAGTCCGAATCTCCATCGTCGCTGAACGGGTAGGAGCGCTCACGATGAGTGAAGACATGCAGGAAGAACCGTCCGTCCGCCTTGAGCCACGAGGCCACGCGCCCGAACATCTCCGGCCAGTTTCTCAGGTGTTCGAACATCTCCACCGAGACGATGCGGTCGAAAGACCGGGGAGGCGACCAGGACGCGACATCCGCGGTCTCCACCTCGATGTTCATGAGCCTCAGGGCCCGGGCGCGCCGCATGATGAACTCGCGCTGAGGTCGCGAGTTCGAAACCGCCAGGATCCGGGAGTCGGGATACCGCTCGGCCATGAACAGCGTGAGGGACCCCCAGCCGCATCCAAGTTCGAGAATGTCCTGACCCGGCGCGATCCGCGCCCGCTCACAGGTGAGTGCCAGCATCCGCTCCTCCGCCTCGTCCAGGGTGGTGACGCCGTCCTCCCAGAGGCCACTGCTGTACTTGAGCCTGCGGCCGAGCACGAGTTCGAAGAATCGGGGCGGCACCTCGTAGTGCTGCGCGTTGGCCGCGTCCTGATGAACCGCGATGGGGGACGCCTTCAGGAGCTGGACGAATTCGGCCTCCTGTCTCCGCCGGGACTCCTCGGATCCCCGCCGCAACTCGGCGCGGCGTTGCCCCAGCAGGCGCCTTATTCCGAGGCGAATGAGCGGGTCGGGCAGAAGACCGGAGGCGATGATCGCATCGGTGGTCACGCCGCACGCTCCCGGGCCGTGGCGAGGGCGGGCAGCGATTGGTTCTGGGGGCGGGTGAGGACAAGCTGAACCGTCGACAGGGTTCGCGTCCCGAAAGCCGCGGCGCAGACCGAAAGGTAGTAGTCCCACATGCGGATGAAGCGCTCATCGAAGCCGAGTGCGCGAACCGTCGTGAGATTGTGGAGAAAACGGTCGCGCCAAAGGAGCAGCGTCCTCTCGTAGTGGACGCCCATGTCCTCGAGGTGATGGACGAGAAGCGGCGTGCGCTCGATCATGGCCCCCGTCATGTGGTGGATCGAGCCGAGCAGGCTACCCGGAAAGATGTAGCGCTGGAGCCAGTCACAGTGCTTTCGGTACTGGGCGAAGCGATGATCGGGAATGGTGATGATCTGAAGGCCGATCGTTCCTTCCGGGGCGAGCAGTTCATGGCATTTCGAGAAGAACACTTCCCAGTTCTCGTAGCCGAGGGCCTCGAACATCTCGACCGAGACGATCCGGTCGAACTTCCCGGTGGTTTCGCGGAAGTCCTCGAGCGCGATGTCGATCCGGTCCATGAGCCCGGCCTGCGCGACCCGCTCCCGCGCGAGTTCGTGCTGGCGCTTCGACAGCGTGAGGCCCTTGACGCGGCAGCCGTACTCGCGGGCGAGAAGGAGCGCGAAGCTGCCCCAGCCGCAGCCGATTTCCAGGATGTTCATTCCGGGCCGGATGTCGAGCTTGTCCGCGAGGCGGCGGAGCTTGGCCTCCTGGGCCGCCTCGAGGGAGGTGCGGTCGTCGGCGAAGAAGCCGCACGAGTAAGTCATCGTCCGGTCGAGGAAGGTCTGGAAGAAATCATTCGAGAGGTCGTAGTGAGCCTCGATGTTCCGCTTCGCACCGAGGCGCGTGTTCCGGCGCGTCCAGTGCCAGGCGTCCTTGGTGGTGTTGAGCAGGAACGAGAGCGGGGTGTCGAGGGGAAGGGTGTCCCGCTGACGAATACATGCGCCCCCAGACCGACATGCAGGCGCTGGGCGCGCTGGAACCTGCGTTCAAGGCGATGGGCGAGGTGCTGCCCGGTTTCGACAAGATTGCGCTGATGAAATACCCCCATTTGGCCCGCATCAACCACATTCACCATGCGGGCAATTCCTCGGGCATCGTGGATGGGGCTGCCGCTGTGCTGATCGGGTCAAAGGCGTTTGGGAATGCGCATGGGTTGAAACCGCGCGCCCGTATTCGTGCCACCGCCAAGATCGGGACCGATCCCACAATCATGCTGACCGGCCCGGTTCCAGTGACGCAGAAAATCCTGAGGGATCACGGCATGTCGATCAAAGACATCGACCTGTTCGAGGTGAACGAAGCGTTTGCCGCGGTCGTTTTGCGCTTCATGCAGGCGTTTGATGTTGATCCGGCTTTGGTTAATGTGAATGGCGGTTCCATCGCGATGGGCCATCCGTTGGGCGCGACGGGGGCGATCATCATCGGCACGCTGCTGGA
>JANNJB010000114.1:0-4304 GCA_031405615.1 Vicinamibacteria bacterium
TACTTCGCGACGACCCGTGGATCCTTCCTCCCGGAGATCGATCCCCGTGAGTTCACCCGCGCGCGCCGAAGCGGAAGATCGATCGCGACTTCTGCGTCTTTCCGATGGAGTGGCGTGTGGACCCGGGGACGATGACCCCGAATCCCGCGACGATGCTCGACTTCAACGCGTTCACGTTCAACGGTCGTGCCTTTCCGGGCACCGCTCCTCTCGTGGTGAAGACGGGCGACCGCGTTCGCGTGCGTCTTGCGAACGTCTCTATGGACTCGCATCCGATTCATTTCCACGGGCATCGCTGGTGGGTCACCGAAACCGACGGTGGGCAGATTCCGGAGAGCGGCTGGTGGCCGGAGACGACGGTCAACGTCCCGCCCGGAACCACGCGGACCGTGGAGTTCGTGGCCGACAATCCCGGCGACTGGGGATTCCACTGTCACAAGTCGCACCACGCGATGAACGCGATGGAGCACGACATTCCAAACGTCCTCGGCGTGGATCAGACCAAGCTCAAGGAAACCCTCGACAAGTTCGTGCCCGGTTCGATGGTGATGGGCACGTCGGGGATGTCCGAACATGCCGAGCACGCGGACCATCTCGCGGGCGCGGTTCCGAACACCCTGGCCATGATGATGGGAACCGGACCGTTCGGTCCGCTGGAAATGGGCGGCATGTTCACGGTGCTGAAGGTGCGCGATCGCCTCGATTCGTATGACGTCGATCCGGGCTGGTACGACTATCCGGAGGGGACGCAGGCCCGGAAGGTGGAGTAGTCCAGAGCGGTCGCTGAACTCATCGCTACGAGTCCCGTCGAAGCGCCCGCGCTTGCCAGAGATGCCGGCGGGCGTGGGCGAGGGTGATGCGAAACGCCGCGTAGACGGTGTACTTCACGCTGGCGTTAAACGGTGACGCCACCTTGACGGTGGTCGTCGCAAGCCCTTCGGCGCGATCGATCAACGCCAAGAGCCTGGCGTTCTTCTCGAGCAACGAGCCTACGAGGGTCAGCGGGTCGCCGAACGCCACGGGCTCAAACGGCTTCGAAGTCTTGCTCTTCATCCGTGGCGGCGGTTCCAGCGCCTTGACGAGAAGCCATCCCATCACACCGAGACCGGCGCGGGCAGTTGATCGTCGGCCCGCGAGTTCCAGATCTTGAAGGGCGCCGTCGATCAACGGGATCATCGCGTCCGCGGTGAGGATCAGATGCTGCAGGATCTCCGCGACGCCCCACCCTCCACTCGCGGGGCGCTTCGTCATCGCCGCCGGATCGAGGCCCGCCACGACCGCCTGGGACTCTCTGGAGACCACCTCGATTTCGGCCTTCAAATCGCGCGCCTGGGCGGGTGTCATCGCGCGGGAGCATACCGCTGGGCCAGGCCGCGCGCGGGGCGGGCGTGGTACGATTTCGGCCCCTCAAGCGGCGCGGCTTCGCGCCCGCATCCGGGCAGCGCCGATGTAGCTCAGCGGTAGAGCAGCTGATTCGTAATCAGCAGGTCGCGAGTTCAAATCTCGCCGTCGGCTCCAAGCGCCCGCAGGGCGCTTGAGCCTCTGGCGAGATTTTCCTCCGTGAGTTGGCGATAGCTTGGCCTGCTTCTGCGAAGCAGCCCACTTCGCCGCACCTCGCTACACTCGGTGTGCCAGTAGCTTCAAGGTCTCCTGCGGAGCCCTTGACTCCGGCGCGCTTCGCTTGCGCTCAGCGTCAAATCTTCCTCCGTCTCGAGAGCGCCCGAAGGGCGCTTGAGCCTCTGGGTTGAGCGCCGCGCGCTCGCATAGACTGATCGAGCCAGGGCGAAGGGAGCGGGCAGGAGCGTGGCGACGAAAATGAACCCAAAAGGACTTCGACTCTGGGTGGCCCTTTTTCTATCGGGTGTCGCCGCGATCATCAACCAGACGGCCTGGCAGCGGTCCCTCAAGGTTTTCCTCGGCGGGAGCGAAGCC
The DNA here is from genome assembly GCA_031405615.1 of Vicinamibacteria bacterium. Lineage (GTDB taxonomy): Bacteria > Acidobacteriota > Vicinamibacteria > Fen-336 > JAGNNV01 > JAGNNV01. Next base: position 1,933 of record JANNJB010000114.1, read on the forward strand.
CTGAGCTCGATGATTGTGGTCGCGGTCTTCATCGGCGGACTCGCCCTCGGGGCCCAGGCCCTCCGGAACCGGGCGCGCTCCATCGGCAACCCCATGCTGGCGCTCGGCTGGATCGAGGTTGGACTCGGGCTGGTCGCGGTCTGCGTCATGGGAGTCTTCACCCTGGGCCTCGAGGGCACGGTCGCCACCATCCACAGCATCGGCACCGGCCTCGGCCTTCCTCGACGCATGGTCTTCGGGTTCGGCGCAGTGGCGGTTCTGGGTGTGCCCTGCTTTCTGATGGGTCTCACCGTACCGCTCGCGGCGGAGGCCTGTCAGAGGCAACTTCAAGCGACGCGACCGCGAGTGTTGGCCTGGGTCGCGTTTGCCAACACCCTGGGTGCGGTGGGGGGGGCGTTGGTCTCCGGCTATCTTCTTATTCCCTACCTGGGACTTGCCGCGGCGATGAGTGTCGCCATCGCCGCCAACCTCGGGGCGGGCCTGCTGCTCGTCGGCGGACGCTTTGCGGCTGCGGCTTCTGCAATCAGGTCAAGGCGGGCGAAGCGCGTTGTGGCGGAGGACTATCTCGGGGCGATCCTCGGCTTTGCTTCACTCGGATACGAGATGCAGCTGTTCCGGCTGTTCTCCCTGACCCTCGAGCCCCTGCCGTACACGTTCGCCGGCGTCCTCGCCACCTTCCTCGCGGTGTGGTCCGCAGGGGTTGGTTTCGCCGCAGTTCTTCCGGGAGGCGTGGTTGGACCCGGAGTTGTGGCGGCGGTGGGCCTCTTTCTGACCCCGAGTCTGTATGCCCTTGATCCCGCCTGGCGAATCTCCGTAACCCTTTGGGGCCTTGGGTATTTCGTTCCCGTTTTCGCATTCGGTTGTCTCTACGCGCGGCTGATGTCGCGCTGCCGGAACGCGTGGGGTGAGGATGTCGGCGCTTTTTGCGCGGCCAACAGCCTTGGTTCGTGTCTGGGGGCGGTCTTCTTCACGGTGGTGGGATACAGCCTGCCCTTCGAGCACAACTCCTGGCTGATGGGACTGGTGACTCTGGGCGGTGTGCTGGCCTTCGATGCTTTTGAAAAGAAGGGCGCTCGCGCCGCGGTGTTGCGATCGACGGCGACCGCTCTTCTGGCCGGGGGGGTGATCCTCCTCGGTGCGCTCGGACTCCCGGCGTCCACCTTCCGCACCGACACCTGGGTGGGCTTCTTCAGTCCCGATGGAGTCGTGGAAATCCGGAGGAAGGTGGAGGTGTACTGGGATGGCCTCTGGCATGCGCGTCTCACGGATGGTCGGAACCACATCGGGAACAGTCATTGGCTGAGCGCCGTCGCCCCGCTCCTGGCCGGGGATCTCGAAGTCCGGGATGCCCTCGTGATCGGAATGGGCAGCGGGATCACCGTGGGAACGCTGAGCAAGGCGATTCCAAAGGGGAAGGTTGAGGTCTACGAAATCAACCCCGGCTTGAAGCCACTGCTCGAGGAGTTCCGGACCGGAACGCTCTCGGTGATCGACCTGAAGAACGTCTCGATACTGTGGCTGGATGCGAGGAGCGGCCTTGCGCTCTCTCCCAAGAAGTACGATCTGATCACGCAGATGCCGCTCTATTTGCGGCAAAGCGGGAGCGGTCTCCTCCTCTCCGTCGAATACATGAGGCTGATCAAGTCCCGCCTCTCCATGGGGGGAGTGTTCTGCATCTACTCAAACGCCACCGGCGCCCCGGGGCAGTCGCGTCTCATCCGGGCTACCGCGTCCGCGGTCTTCGACTACGTTGAAAGCGTGCGTGACGGGTATCTGGTTCTGGCCAGCGATCGCCCGTTCGATCTCGGCGCGATGGCGATTCAGCGTCGCACCGCACTTTTTCCAGACCTTGCCGGCGAATTCGAACTTGCGGCCGGGATCTGGGGCGGAATTGGTTTCGATGCCCTGGTGGATCGGCCGATGCCCAGCGCCGACGCAGGCGGTTTCCTGATCACCGATGATCATCCCCTGGTGGAGTATCCGGACGTGGTATCTCGTCTGTTGCCGGCGCCCAAGGGAAAGTAGGCGCGTCGACGCCACGTGGGGCCACCTTCCGGTCGGGACAGCCGGGGGGACTAGGCTATCCATGTCATGAACGCTACTGTGTCGTCCGAAGTCGAAGCTGAAATCATCTCGTGCCCTTCGTGCGGCGGCGCGAATCGGGTAAAGCGCGACCGTGTGCTCGAAGGTCAGAGCCCCGTGTGCGGGCACTGCAAAGTGAGCCTCGCCGTGGATGCCGCGCCGGTCACGGTGACCGACGCGACCTTCGCGACCGAAGTTCTCGGATTTCCCCGGCCCGTGCTCGTCGACCTCTGGGCGGCCTGGTGCGCCCCGTGCCGGATGATCGCGCCCGCGCTCGAGGAGATCGCCGG
>JANNJB010000115.1:0-8786 GCA_031405615.1 Vicinamibacteria bacterium
CTGGCCAGGGTCTTCTTGAGTTCCTCGAGGCGGTGATTGATCCAGAGGTTCATGGTGTCGCAGCCCACGAGCTTCGGCGCGTCGACCTGCTCGAGAACGTCGCGCTGGAGGGAAGGCTCGATGTTGCCGAGGAAGAGACGGTCGGACTTGCGGTAGCTCTCGGGCAGTCTGGGCTTGAAGTGCTCGAAGACGTTGAGGTCCGTGCAGATGGTCTCGCGCGAATTGAGGTCAGTCGAGTACTTCCCCTGCCAGTGGAAGGTTTTGCCCGGGGCGTGCTCGAGACCTGTGAGGTCAATCCTGCGGCCGGCAAAGACGCTCATCTGCTCCGGGCCGAAGTCGTCGCCCACCACACCCACAAGGTTCACGTCGGTGAAATACGAGGCGGCGAGGGCGAAGTAGGAGGCGGATCCGCCGAGGATCTTTTCGGCGCGGCCGGCGGGGGTTTCAAGAGTGTCGTACGCGACGCTTCCGACAACGAGGACTGACATTGGGTTCTTTCGGTGCTTCCTTTTTGGTCTCTGGGAACAGCTGGGGGAGGGACGGGAGCCTATTTCAAATAGCGGCCGATGATGGGCGCAAGGTCGCTCTTGGCCTTCTCCGGAATCAATTGAGGCGCGGTCATGATCGCGAACTTGAGCGCGCTCTCGCATTCGCAGTCGCGGGGGGCCGGCAGCTGTTCGACCGCGGACTTGAGGATCGCCTTCGCCATCGCGGCGTTCTTCTGGACCACCGCCACCACCTGGTCGACGGTCACCGCCTCGTGGGCGGGATGCCAGCAGTCGTAGTCGGTGACCATGGCGAGCGTGGCATAGCAGATCTCCGCTTCGCGGGCGAGCTTGGCTTCCTGCAGGTTCGTCATGCCGATGAGGTCGGCGCCCCAGGAGCGGTAGAGATTGGATTCGGCGAGGGTCGAGAACTGCGGACCTTCCATGCAGACGTAGGTGCCGCCTTCATGAACAACCGCGCCGCTCCTTCGACACGCCTCCCCGAGGATCCGGCGAACGTGTTTGCACACCGGATGAGCGAAGCCCACATGACCCACGATGCCGTCGGTGAAGAAAGTCCCCTTGCGGCCGAACGTGCGGTCGATGAACTGATCGGGCGTCACCATGTGCGTGGGAACGTACTGCTCCTTGAGCGAGCCCACTGCCGACACCGAGAGGATCCACTTCACGCCGAGCGACTTCATGGCCCAGATGTTGGCGCGAAAGTTGATCTCTGAAGGCGATATGCGGTGGCCGCGGCCGTGGCGCGGGAGGAAGGCGACGCTCTTCTCTCCGAACCTGCCGACGATGAAAGCATCAGACGGCTTGCCGAAGGGTGTTTCGATCGCGACCTCGCCCCGCGCCTCGAAGCCCTCGATCTCGTAGAGGCCGCTTCCGCCGATGATTCCGATTTCCGCCGTGTGATGGACGCTCATTTCAAGCCTGCTTCAGTTCGAGGAGAACGCCGGCCGCGGATTTCGGATGGATGAAGGCGACGCGGCAGCCGCCGGCTCCGATGCGCGGGACTTCATCGAGGAGGTGGGCGCCCGCGGCCTTCATCTCCGCCATCGACTTCTCGATGTCGTCGACAAGAACGCAGATGTGATGGAGACCGGAACGCTTCTCCAGAAACTTCGCAATCACCGAAGTGGGGTCCGTCGGCTCCAGAAGCTCGAGGTGCGACTCGCCCACCGTGATGAAGGCGGCCTTCACCTTCTCCGTCGGGACCTCGTGTTCGGAGTCGATCTTGAAGCCCAGGGCTTCGTAAGCGCGCTTCGCCTCGGCCATGTCCTTGACCGCGATGCCGAGGTGGTCGATCTTCAAAATCATGAGGCTCCCGATACGGTTTCGTCGGCCGCGGTATAGGGGTCGACGGCGCGATTCTGCACCCGTTCCCGCAGTTTGAGACTGGAGTCGAGGGCGTCGATCCTCTGGCGGACCTTCTCTTTCACCAGAACGTCCACTTCCCGCTCGAACTGACGCAGCAGCCTCTCGCGCCGGCGTTGCGCCATCTGGCCGCTCGCCTCGCGCCGAGCGCGGACCTCTTCGATCGTCTTCATGAGGTCTTCGATCCCCTGTGAAGATGTCGCAACGGTTCGAACCACCGGAGGCCGGTCGCCCTTGGTCTCCCCGGTGAGGGACAACATCATCTCGATCTCGGACGCGAGTCGGTCGGCGCCGTCTCGGTCGGCCTTGTTGACCACGAAGACATCCGCGATCTCCATGATTCCGGCCTTGAGGGCCTGCACTTCGTCGCCCAGACCCGGGACGAGAACGACCACGGCGATGTCGGCTTCAGAAGCAATATCGACTTCATCCTGCCCGACGCCCACGGTCTCGACGATCAGCACATCCTTGGATGACGCGTCGAGGACGAGAAGTGCGGCCGCAGTCGTGGCGGAAAGACCGCCGAGGTTGCCTCGAGTGGCCATCGACCGGATGAAGACGCCGTCGTCGGTCGCGTGGTTCTGCATGCGGATGCGGTCGCCGAGAATCGCGCCCCCGGTGAAGGGCGATGTTGGATCGACGGCCACAACGCCGACGGTCTTCCCCGCCTTTCGGAACTGCGTGGTGAGCCGATCGACGAGCGTCGATTTGCCGGCACCGGGAGGTCCGGTGATCCCGAGAGTGAGAGCGCGGCCCGCATGCGGAAAAAGACGGGTCAGCAGAGCGCGCGAACCCGGCCAGTCGTCCTCGACCGCCCGGATCGCCCGCGCCACCGCCCGGATGTCTCCGCGCAGGATGTCCTTGTCTTCAGGAAGGTTCATGCGCCCCTTGGGAAGGTGCCGAAACGCCGCCTACTCGCCGCGCGCGAGCAGTTCGCGCGCGATGACCAGCTTCTGCACTTCGCTCGTGCCTTCGCCGATGGTGCCGAGCTTCGAATCGCGCAGAGCGCGCTCGACCGGATAGTCCTTCACGTAGCCGTAGCCGCCGTGGATCTGGATGGCCTCGAGGGCGACTTGAACCGCCATCTCGCTCGCGAAGAGCTTGGCCATCGCCGATTCCGTTTTGTGCTCGATGCCGGCGTCGCGAAGGGAAGCGGCGCGCAGCATGAGGAGCCGCGAGGCGTCGATCTTCACCGCCATCTCGGAGAGCTTGAACTGAATCGCCTGGAATTCGGCGATCGCCTGATTGAACTGCTTGCGGCCCTTGGCGTAGGTCAAGGATGCCTCGAAAGCACCCTGGGCGATGCCGATGGAGAAGGCGGCGATGCCGATCCGGCCGCGATCGAGAATTCGCAGGGTGTCGACGTAGCCCATGCCCGGCGCCCCGAGAAGATTGGCGGCGGGAATGCGGCAGTCTTCGAGGATCAACTCGGACGTGTCGGACGAGCGCACGCCGAGCTTGTCTTCCTTCTTGCCCGGCCGGAAGCCCTTGGTTCCGCGGTCTACGACAAACGCGGAGATGCCCTTCTTGCCCTTCGACTTGTCGGTGACGGCCATGACCACGGAAACATCGGCCAGGCTGCCATTGGTGATGAACGTTTTCGAACCGTTCAGAACCCACGAATCGCCGTCCTTGACTGCGGTGGTTCTGGTGCCGCCCGCATCCGATCCGGCGCTGTTCTCGGTGAGGCCCCAGGCGCCCACGAACTCGCCGGTGGCGAGCTTCGGCAGGTACTTCTTCTTTTGTTCTTCGGTGCCGGCGAGGAAGATATGGCCGGAGGAGAGCGAATTGTGCGCGGCGGTGGAGAGCGCCACACCGGCGTCGATCCGGGCCAGCTCCTCGATAACGATTGTGTAATCGACCGTCGACATGCCGGAGCCGCCGTAGTCCTCGGGAAAGACCACCGCGAGGAGGCCGAGTTCCCCAAGCTTGCGGAAGATCTCGCGCGGGAACTCCTGTTTCTCGTCCCACTCGCGCGCGTGAGGCTTGAGCTCCCTCTCGGCGAAGTCGCGAACGGTTTTCTTGAGGAGCCGCTGGTCTCCGCTGAATTGAAAGTCCATTTGATGATCTTAGTTGAGGGGGGTTGGATGGCTCGGTGAGCTTGGTAGTTGGAACTTCGGGGTTTCGCGGGGGTGACGTGGGTGTCCAATTGGCTTGGTAGTTGGGAATGGTGCGGGTTCGGAGTCGGAGTTCCTATTGGCCGTTTTACCTCTCGTCACCCCGGCGAAAGCCGGGGGCTAGCGCGAACTCCCGTTTCCTGCCGCGAAGTGGGGGCTGCGCGCGACGACCCACACAACTACGAAAGGTTGTTGAAGAAAACGTAAAGCAATGGAGCCGCGAGGATGAATGCGTCCATCCGATCGAGCGCGCCTCCGTGCCCTGGGAAAAGCGTTCCGGAGTCCTTGGCGCCGACGTAGCGTTTGAAAAGGCTCTCGAGAAGATCGCCCACGATTCCGGCCACCGCCACGAGGACGCCGATGGTGACGATCAGCCCGACCGGCTGGGAGGCGAAGAGTTGGGTGGCGACCATGGCGCTGGCGAGGGCCGCGCCCACGAGGCCCCCGATCGCGCCTTCGATGGTTTTTCCCGGCGACACTTGCGGCGCGAGCTTGTGGCGGCCAAGCGCGTGACCCGTGAAGTACGCGAAGACGTCCGACGAAATGACCACCGCCATGAGGAGAGCAATGCGCGCCGTCCCTTCCTCGATCGGGGCGATCCGGGCCAGAGCCGCGAAAGAGCCGGCGCCCAGACCAATCAGAAGACCGGAAAGCACGCCCGCGGCCTCGGCGGCGAGGACCGGGATCCCGAAACGGTCGGCGCGCATGATCGCGATCAGCGCCACGGGAACCGAGGCGACGATCGGCAGGCCCGAGAAGGGAAGAACCCGGGCCGCATCCGGGGCGCCCGCGAGTTCACAAAACAGCGCGATACCGGGAAAGAACGAGATGTGCGAAGCGGGGATGGCGGCGCGACCCAGAAGAGTGTGGGCCTCCGTGATTCCGAGGACACAAAGAATCGCGGCCAGGATCCACGGCCCACGCTGCGGGAAAAGCGCGATCGCGCCGATGACCACGGGCAGGACGACCACCGCGGTCAGAACACGGCGGAAGAGGTTTGACGCGAAAAGACCGCTCACGCCTTGCCCACGGCGGCGGTGATCCCGCCGTAACGCCGCTCGCGTTTCTGGAAATCGACGATGGCCTGGAGCAGATGGCGACGGCGGAAATCCGGCCACAACACTTCGGTCACCCAGATCTCGGCGTAGGCGATCTGCCAGAGCAGGAAGTTCGAGACCCGCAGCTCGCCGCTGGTGCGGATCAGGAGATCGGGCTCGGGAAGGTGCGCGGTAAAGAGATGACGCTCGATCGTGGCCTCGTCGATGGTCGAGGGATCGATCGTGCCCGCTTTCGCGGCCTCCGCGATCCGCTTCACCACGTCGGTCAGTTCCGAACGTCCCGAATAGTTGAGGGCCAGGGAGAACTGAAGGCCGGTGAGGTGCGCCGTCTCCTTGATGCCCCGACGCAGTTCGTCCTGGACGTCTTTCGGCAGACCTTCAAGGCCGCCCACGACGCCGAAACGAATGTTGTTGTCTTGAAGTGTCTTCAGTTCGCGGCGGATGTAGAGCTTGAGCAGACCCATGAGGCCGGAGACTTCATCGGTGGGCCGCTTCCAGTTTTCGGTCGAGAAGGCGTACACCGTGAGGGCTTCGAGGCCGAGACGGGCCGCGGTCTCGACCACCGAGCGGACCGACTCCACACCGGCGCGATGACCTTCAAGACGCGGCAGGAACCGGCTCTTCGCCCAGCGGCCGTTGCCGTCCATGATGATCGCGACGTGCCGGGGAAGGCGATCGAAATCGACCGCGTCCACAAGCGCCCGCTCGTCGCGGTCGGCGCCTGTGACTTCGAGAACCTGAGAGCGGGTCATGAGCAAAGGCGATTGTAAGCGCTCAGACCGCAGCGGTTCGCCCCACGCGGATCCGCGCATCGACGACCACCGCACCCTCTCCGGGGCGAAGGACTCGCACGGGATTGAGGTCGAGTTCGTGCAGCTCGGGCAGCTCTTCGACCAGGGCGGAGAGACGCTGGAGAAGTGTGATCAGCGCAGCGCGGTCGGCGGGCGGGCTGCCCCGGTAGCCGTCGAAGAGCGGCCGTAGACGCAGCCGATCGATCATCTCCGCGCCGTCGAGATCGCTGATGGGGGGCAGGTGGAACGACACGTCGCGGAGCAGTTCGACCTGGACCCCGCCGATGCCGCAAAGCAGGAGAGGGCCGAACGTGGGATCGACCACCACGCCGACGAGAGCTTCAAGCCCGCCTTCGATCTGCTTCTGGAGGAGGACGTTCTCGAGGACGAACCCCGCCTTCAAAAGACTCTCGCGCATCGCCCTTACCGCGGAAGCGACCTCCGCCTCGCTCCGCAGATTGAGAACAACGCCGCCCACGTCGGTCTTGTGAACGAGGCCGGGGGCCACGGCTTTCGCGACGAGCGGGAAGCCCATGGCGGCGGCCACAGCGGACGCGTCCGCGGGTGAAGCGAGACGAAGGTCAGCCATCGCGATTCCCGCGACCTCAAGGAGGGCTCGCACGTCGTCGGTATCGAGCCAGTGAGCTTCGGGGGTCGCTTCGAGCGAGGCCTGCACGATACGACGGGCCTCCGAACGCTGAGCGTCGGTGAGCTGGACCGTCTCACCGCGGGGCCGGTCGCGCCAGCGCTGGTACTTGAGGGCGGCGGCGAGGGCTCGCGCGGCATTCTCCGGGAAAGCGTACGAAGGCAGGCGGCCGCGGCCGCCCGTGGCCAGCATCGGTGGCGCTCCCTTGCTCGCGAGGAAGACCGTGAGCACCGGAATGTGCGGCGGCACGGTGGCCGCACTCGTCGCCACCGCGGTGGCGATCTCCTCGGCCGTGGTCACAAGCGGCGGCACGAAAACCACGATCACCGCGTCGACATTTGGATCCTGGCCGACGATCTCGATGGTGCGCGCGTATTGCTCCGCGGTCGCGGACGCGATCATGTCGATGGGATTCTTGAAACCGGCGGCGGGGGGGAGGAACGACCGCAGCTTCTCGAGCGACGCCTGGGTGAGTTCGGGCAGGGTCAGGCCCTGAGCCTCACACGCATCGGCAAGCAGGATGCCGGGACCCCCCGCATTGGTGACGACACCCACGCGAGGTCCCTTCGGGGGAGGCTGGGTCGCCAGCAGCGCCGCCACATCGAACATCTCCTCGAGGGTGTTCGTTCGGATGACCCCCGCCTGTTCGAAGAGAGCATCGACGCCGATGTCGAGGCAGGCGAGCGAGGCCGAATGCGACGACGCGGCGCGCGTGCCGGCGGCGGAGCGGCCCGACTTCACCGCGACGATGGGCTTGCGCCGCGCCACTTCGGGGGCGAGGCGCGCGAAGCGCCGCGGATTGCCGAAGCTCTCGAGGTACAGCGCGATCACGTCGGTCCGCGGATCGTCCTTCCAGAAAGCGAGCAGGTCGTTGCCCGACACATCCGCCTTGTTGCCCACCGAGACGAATGTCGATATGCCGATGTGAAGTTCGCGCGCGTGGTCCAGGATCGCGACACCCAAAGCGCCGCTCTGCGACAACATGCCGACGTTCCCCGCGGGCGCCACCGTGGGCGCGAAGGTCGCGTTCATCGCCACGACGGGATCGGTGTTCAGGATACCCATGCAGTTGGGGCCCACCATCCGCATTCCGGAGCGACGGACGAAATCGCGAATCCGCTCCTGCTCGGCCTGGCCCTCGGGACCGAGTTCCGCGAAACCGGCGGAGATCACCACGACGGCGTTAGCACCTGCCTCGGCGCACTCGCGCACCGCCTGCAGAACACCGGGAGCGGGCACCGCGATGATGCCGAGATCGATCGGTTTGCCGATCGCGGCGACGGTCGGGAACGCAGGCAGGCCCTGAATCTCGCCGCCCGCGGCGTTCACGGGATAGATGGCGCCCTTGTAGCTCTCCTTGAGATTGGCGAGCAGCGTGCCGCTGATCGTCGCGGCCTTTCGCGAGGCCCCGAGCAACGCGACCGAACGCGGCTCCATCAGGGCGCGAATGCTCACGGCCGACGCGGCGGAGGCCCGCAGGTCGATGGCCCGGCGGACCGCCTCGGTCATGCGCACGGGAAACCAGGGGCGAACGACGCTCCCACGGAACTCGGAGGTCACATCGAAACCGAGGTGGGCGAGGAGGTCCATCATCCTCGGAGCGCCAGGGAGAACATCGGCTTCGAAGCGTTCGATCCCGAGGCGGGACGCGGCGGTGGTCATCTGTTCGAGAAGTGCTGTGCCCACCCCTCGCTGCCGCCACGCATCGGCGACGGAGAGCGCGAACTCCGCGCGCGGCACGCCGTCCGCGGCCGGATCGAGGCGATGGAACCGGCCGAACCCCACGATCTGCTCGTTCTCGGAACCCTGAGTCGCGACAAGAGCCACATCGCGTTCGAAGTCATGCCCGACGAGGCCGGGAGGGAACTCACGCGCCACGCTCTCCCGGTCCTCCGGGCGGGCCGCCCGGATGCGAAGCGACTCGCCGTCGCGAAGAAGAACGTCGGTAGTGAAGGACAAGATCTTTCTCAGGGCGGGCGGGATCCAGATTAAGCGAATCTATCGTTCTCCCGGGACCAGCGGGCGGAAGACGACGGTGTAACGCTTCAGGCCGTCACAGACCTGGGACATCTCGGAGCCGGTTGGGAAACCGCGGGTAAGCGCTTCGCCGACCGTGGAATCGTTGGCGACTCTAAACGCCAGGGGGGTGAGCGCCGGGGCGAACCGGCAACCGCCGGGCAGCGCGCGCTCCTTGACGATCAGTGTGAAGCGGTCGGGATCCCAGGGCTTGAGCGAAGCGTGGCGAAAACTGGCAAGACCGCGAATGAACTCGGGCAGAGGAGCAAGCACCGGCCCGCTCCCTG
>JANNJB010000116.1:0-3482 GCA_031405615.1 Vicinamibacteria bacterium
GGTCTCGCGCTCGTGCTCGTTCACCCGAGCTTCACGATCCTCGCCGGGATCGTTCAGCCCGAGCCGTTCATTCTCGCGGCCTGGTCCCTGGCCGGCCTGCTGGCGCTTCACAGTCTGGGGAGCCGTCTCGACGGTCGCGGCCTTTTGGGCGCGGGCCTTCTCCTGGGCGCCGGTCTGGCACTTCATCCGCAGGGTCTTTCGTTCCTGCTCCTCGCGTTCGCCTTGTGCCTCCTGCCCTGGTCCGGCCCTATTGCGAGAAGGCCGTCTCTTCTCGTCGCTCCACTCCTCGGCGTCTTCGCCGTGCTGCTTCCGGTCGCCGCCGCGGAACACTTCTCCAGGCCGCTTGCCCACGTCCTCGACAAGCAGTACGGCTTCTTCGCCTACACCTCACCTCATCCCCTCGGCTTCTGGCTCTATACCGACAGCAGCGGCTGGCAGGGGCCGCTGCGCATCGAGGACACGACGTATCAGAAGGAACTCATCGCGATGAAGGGGGAAGGGGCGGTGGCTTCCTCGTTCCGCGATGTCGCCGCCTTCGTCACCCGCCATCCCCTCGATTCGCTGAGCGTTGTCCTCACGAACCTCCACCGCCTCTGGCATCGACCCGACAACCCTTTCGCGACGCCGTTCGTTTTGCCCTTCGACGTTCAAGTCCCGCTCCACCGCGCGCTGGTTGTTCTCTTCCTTCTCGCCCTGCCCGCATGGCTCGGCAGCCGACTCGGCCTGCTCGCGCTGCCCTTCGTCATGCTGTCGATGACCTATCCCGCGTACCACATCTTCAACAAGTACGCGACGCCGGCTCTTCCGTTCACGATCATCGGGGCCGCATTCACGCTCGACCTGATCGTGCGGGAACGCAGCCGGCTCGGCGGGCTGATCGCCGGCCTCGCCCTGGCTGCTGCGGGCGCCCTCCTGCCCGCCACGTTCTTCGCCGGCCTCGGCGTGAGCGGGGGTCTCTTCATCCCCTTGGTGTGGGGCTGTCTTTGGATCGGGCTGACGATCGCGCTGGCCTTGGCCGTCCGTTTGTGGGGTGTGGACGGTCGCTCGCGATGGCTCGGCGGCGCCATCGGCCTTACCGTCCTCCTCGCAAGTTCCTTCGCCGCATCAAGGAACGACACCACACGCGGCGCATGGTCGGCGTCGCTCGACACCCCTCTTGCGGTTTCCTGCCGGATCCCCATAACCGAGCCGGCCACGAATGTTCCGGAGCCGGCCTGGCTCTTCGTCGACGTTCAGGCGGCGGAAGCTGTGCCCCCGAGGATCGAGGTGAACGGGCAGGCTCTGGAACCGCCCGTGCCAACCATGCCCGTGTTCGGTCTCGCGACCCGTCGGGGCCATCGTGATCCCGCCACGTTCCGCCAGGTTTGGCGCGCGCGGGTGAGCGAGGACCTGCTCGCCTCGGGGAGTCTCCAGATCAGGGTGAGCGGGGGAGCATCGATGCGCTTCTTCGGGGACATCCGTGCGGGGAACGACGGACCCAGGCTCTCGCTTGGACAGTGGCCTTACCTAAGCGTGTACCGCCTCATGCACGAAGGGGAATATCGTCTGCCCACGTGGAACATCGCACCTTCGCAGGCCTGCACGGCGGAAGGTCGATCGGGGCGGCCGGGCGTTTCTCTGGTCAGAATCCCGGCGGGTGAAGAAAGCCAGATCTCGCGGAAGTCCGCCAGACCGGTGGCCTGGATCTTCTAGAGCGCCGCGCGGGAGGCGTCCATCAGGCGCTTGATCTCGGCCACCTCGCCTTCGGTGGCGGTGGCGAGGGGAGGCCGCGGAACGCCGCCCTGTCGTCCTGAGAGGGTCACGGCAGCCTTGAGGCCCGCGACGCCGTACGTTGCGGTGACCGCGATGGCGAGGGGTGTGAGCGCCATCTGGAGCCGTCTGGCGCGTTCATGGTCCCCGGCTTTGAAGGCGCGGTAAACCGCGACCGTCGCCTCAGGCGCGCAGCCTGCCACCGCGAGAACGCCGCCCGAGGCGCCCAGGCTCAATGCGGAGTAGAGGATCGGCGCCGAACCGGCGGCTAGGGGAAACTCTTTGGGCACGCCCGCGAGAATTTTCTGCAGGTTCGCGATGTCGCCGCTCGAGTCCTTCATGCCGCGGATGTTCGGATGTTTCGTCAGTTGATGGACCACCGCCGGAGGAACCGGAAGGCCGGTGGCGCCGGGCATCGAGTAGATGAGCACCGGGATCCGCGAAACGTCCGCGACGGCCTCATAGTGCCGGCGCAGGGCCTCGGCGTTGAGGTGGCTCTTGAAGAAGAAGGGATTCAGAACCAGGGCGGCGGCGGCGCCCGCGTCGGCGGCCCTCTTCGTCAGTTCGACGGTGGTTCGGGTCGAGTCGGTCCCGGTGCCCGCGTAGATGGGGCGACCATTCGCCTTCGCGACCGAGGCCTTGATGATCGCGACCTTCTCATCCTCGGACAGGCACGCCGCTTCTCCGTTGCTGCCGAGAACGAGCAGGGCCGAGAAGTCGCAGGCCGCGTAGGATTCCACGTTCGACTCGTAGCCTTTGAGATCGAGCCGCCCGTCGGCCTCGAAAGGCGTGACGATCGGGGGGATGATGCCTTCGAGGAACGTGGCCATTCAGGTTCTCCCTGAGATACGTATGACCCTTTTCTTCGGGGCCGATGCGCCTTAGGCGGCGGGCGTCTTCTTGCCGAGGGCGGTCGCCACTCGTTCGAGCAGGCGCTGATCCTGAGGCGTGAACGAATCGCGGAAGTCGCTCCAGACCTCGAGGATCGCCCAAAGGCCTGCTTCGGTGCGGACGGGGGCGATCAGAAGGGATCCGACGGTGAGGCCGACCGCCTTCCACGCGCTCTCTTCCGTGATGTTCGAGATCATGGTCGAGCGGGGATTGCGCGCGGCGTCCGCGAGAGGACCACCCGAGCCCACGCGCTCCGGGCCGGCCGGCCGATTGGCCGCGGTCAACATCGCGAGGTCCTCGCCATCGGCCACATAGGCCGACACCGCAGTGTAGCGGGCGAACTTCTTCTTGAGACTATCCACGGCGAGTCGGAGCGCTTCTTCAAACGACGGCGCGGCCTGAATGTCCGTCTCCAGTTGTGCGGCTACCTGTTCTCGACGGTTCGCGGCCGTGCGGACAAGGTCGCGCTTCCAAGGCTTCTCATCTTCCGACATCAACGACACGTGGTGAAAGTCCTCCATTGGGGGTTTTTGAGTTCCAGGGGGGTGGTGGTCCGCGACCCGATTCGAATGGGTGAGATCACTCCCCTTGGGGAATAAGAATGCTACCACTCATCCCTTAGTTGGGGGGCGGTACACGTTTCGCGGAAGCTAACGGGAGTTCGCGCTAGGCCCCGGCTTTCGCCGGGGTGACGTGAGGGAACAACGGCGAGGCTGCGGGGCGGAGTTGGAGCCTTGAATCATGAGTTCGCGGCTGGAGTCCCTATCGGTTGTTTGGCCTCTCGTCACCCCGGCGAAAGCCGGGGCCTAGCGCGAACTCCCGTCAGCTTTCGCGAAATGTCG
>JANNJB010000117.1:0-3159 GCA_031405615.1 Vicinamibacteria bacterium
CCCCGTATGGCCCCATGATGGGCGGCCAGTGGATCACAGGCGGCATGATGGGCAGTTCCCACGCGGGCGGGGCGTGGACCATGATGGTGCCGAACTGGCACAACGCCAACGGCAGCTACGGAATGACTTTCAGCTTCACGACCGCCTGAGCCTTTCCCGGGCCTCAGAACACGAGCGCGTCCTGCCTCAATCCACCGACACGTCTTCCAGGGCGCCCTACGCCTCCGATCTGTGGATGCTGGGCTTCACTTCGGTGTTCCACTTCCAAAGAAGGTAGATCGCGGGGTAGACGAGCAGCTCCAGAAGGAACGAGGTTGCCAGGCCCCCGACCATGGGAGCGGCCACCCGTTTCATCACGTCCGATCCGGCGGCTGTGGACCACATGATCGGCATCAATCCCAGGAAGGCCGCGGTGACCGTCATCATCTTGGGCCGCACGCGTTTGACCGCGCCGTGGATGATCGCCTCGTGCAACTCCGCCATGTTCCGCAGCCGACCCTTTGCTTTGGCCTCATCGTACGAGAGATCGAGGAACAGGAGCATGAAGACGCCCGTCTCGGCATCGAGGCCCATAAGGGCGATCATGCCCACCCAGGCCGCGATCGAAACGTTGTAGTCGAGAAAGTACATGAGCCACACCGCGCCCACTATCGAGAAGGGGACGGCCAGCATCACGATCCCGGCCTTCACGGTCGACTTCGTGTTCATATAGAGCAGGAAGAAGATCGTGAAGATGGTCAGGGGGACCACGATCTTCAGCCGCTCGCGGACGCGGACCATGTTCTCGTACTGGCCGCTCCATTCCAGGGAGTAGCCGGATTTGAGAGTCAGGCCCTGCGCCACCGCCTGCTTCGCGCGCTCCACGTAGCCCCCGATATCGCTGACGCCGGTGTCGACGTAGACGTATCCCGCGAGCAGTCCGTTCTCATTCCGGATCATCGACGGGCCGACGACCGACTCGATCTTCGCGAGTTGAGCGAGCGGGATCTGCGCGCCGGTCGGAGTCATCACCAGGACTCCTTGCAGGCTCTCGATATCGTCCCGGAGTTCGCGCGGGTAGCGAACGTTGACGGGGAATCGCGCCCGTCCTTCGATGGTGGTGGTCACATTCTCGCCGCCCACCGCGGACATGATCACGTCCTGGGCCTGCGCCACCGACAGGCCATAGCGGGCGAGGGCGTCGCGGTTGAGGTCGAAGTCCACGAAGTAGCCCCCGGCGACACGCTCGGCGAATACGCTGCGCGTGCCCGGAAGGTCCCTGAGAATCTGCTCCAGACGCGCACCGATCGTCTCGATCTCCTTGAGGTCGGAGCCGTACACCTTGATGCCAACCGGAGTCCGCACCCCGGTGGTGAGCATGTCGATGCGCGCCTTGATCGGCATGGTCCATGCGTTGGTGGTGCCCGGGATCTGGAGCGCCGTGTTCATCTCGGTGACGAGTTCATCCCACGACAGGCGGTCGGGCCAGATCCGGCGCCACACAAGGTCGCTCAGCCACTCCGGTGACCACGACGAATACCAGCGGTCCTTTGACCTCCATTCTGAAGGCGGCTTCAGGATCACCGTCGTCTCCATCATCGAGAAGGGTGCTGGGTCCGTGGACGTTTCCGCGCGCCCGGCCTTTCCGAAGACCCGCTCCACTTCGGGGAACGACTTCAAAATCCGGTCCTGCACCTGGAGCAGGCGGCTCGCTTCGGTGACCGAGATGCCGGGGAGGGTGGTCGGCATGTAGAGCATCGTGCCCTCGTTCAAGGCGGGCATGAACTCATGGCCGAGGGAAAGGTACGCCGGGATCGTGGTGGCGACGACCAGCACCGCGGCCAGGATCGTCTTTCTGGGATGCCGTAAGACGGCTCGGCACGCGGGTTCGTAGATCGCGAACAGGAAACGGCTGATCGGGTGCTTCTCTTCGGGGTAGTACCGGCCCACGGTCACCTGGTTGTAGAGCCACGCAAGCCACCGCGGACGGAAGCTCACGAAGTCCATTCGCGCAAACAGCATCCGGAGCGCGGGGTCGAGAGTCAGCGCGAGACCCGCGGCCATGAACATGGTGAGGTTCTTGGTCCAGGCCAGGGGCCGGAAAAGCCGGCCTTCCTGATCGACGAGGGTGAAGATCGGAAGGAACGCCACCGCGATCACCAGGAGCGAGAAGAAGACGGAAGGCCCTACTTCGAGCAGCGCTTCAAGGCGCACGGCATGGAAGTCGCCCTTTCGGCCCTCGGCTTGCCAGCGCTCGAGCTTCTTGTAGGCGTTCTCCACCTCCACGATGGCGCCATCCACGAGGACACCGATGGAGATCGCGATGCCGGCGAGCGACATGATGTTCGAGGAGATCCCCATCAGGGCCATGGGGATGAACGCGAGCAACACCGAGACCGGAATGGTGACGATGGGCACGATGGCGGAGGGTATGTGCCACAGGAAAACCAGGATCACGAGGCTGACCACCAGCATCTCCAGGGCCAGCTCGTGTTTCAGGTTGTCGATCGAACGGTCGATCAACTCCGAGCGGTCATAGGTCGTCACCACGCGGACCCCCTTGGGTAGCGATGGCTCGACCTCCTTCAATCGTTCCCGCACGCGCTCGATGACCGCGCGCGCGTTTTCTCCGTGCCGCATGACCACGATGCCGCCCACGGCGTCGCCCATGCCGTCAAGGTCGGACACGCCGCGACGGAGTTCCGGACCCAGCGAAACCTCTCCGACGTCGCGGATCAGCACGGGGGTGCCGCGCTCGTCGGTCTTCAGGACCACTTTTTCGAGATCCTCCTTGGCCCGGACATAGCCGCGACCGCGGACCATGAACTCCTTGCCCGCGAATTCGAGCAGCCGGCCCCCCACCTCATTGTTGCTGGCGCGGACCGCGGCGCTCACGTCCATGATCGCGAGGCCGTAGCTCTTGAGGCGGTTGGGGTCCACCGTGACCTGATACTGCTGGACGAATCCCCCGATGGAGGCCACTTCCGCCACACCGCTTACGGCTTGAAGCCGGTAGCGAAGATTCCAGTCCTGAAAAGAGCGCAGATCGGAGAGTGAGTGAGTGTTGGTGTCGTCCACCAGGGCGTATTGAAAGACCCAGCCGACACCCGTGGCGTCGGGTCCAAGCTCTGTCTTCACCCCAGCGGGCAGCAGGGGCTGGATCTTGGAGAGGTACTCGAC
>JANNJB010000118.1:0-2199 GCA_031405615.1 Vicinamibacteria bacterium
ATCGACGAAATCCAGCGCGACCGCGTGATCGTGACACCCGCCCCCGGGCTGCGGGGTCGTATGCCGTTCTGGAAGGCCGACCGGCCTCCGCGCCCGGTCGAAAACGCGAAGCGGATCGGCGCCCTCTCGCGCCGCCTCCTGACTCTCGGGCGCAAACGCGGGGCCGAACTTCTTGAGCGAACGTACACCCTCGACGAGAGCGCGGCCACGAACCTGACGTCTTACGTGTTCGATCAGAAGGCCGCGAGTGCGGTTCCCACCGATGAAGTCCTCGTGCTCGAACGAGGTCGCGACGAGATGGGCGACCTGCGTCTGTGCCTGTTGTCGAGCTTCGGCGGCCGGGTTCACCAGCCCCTCGCCCTCGCAATCACTCGGAAGGCCAGGGCCGCGGGTCTTTCGGAAATCGAGGTCATGGTGAGCGACGACGGCATGATTCTGCGGCTCCCCGATCGTGAGAACGCTCCCACCCTTCAGGGTCTCCTGCCCGGGTCAGGCGAAGTCGAGACTCTGGTGCGAGAGGAGCTTTCGGATTCCACACTCTTCGCCGCGCGTTTCCGCGAGGCCGCCGGACGCAGCCTTCTCCTGCCGAGACGACGGCCCGGTTCGAGGTCGCCGCTGTGGGCGCAGCGGCAGAAGGCGCACGCCCTTTTGTCCGTGGCGTCCCGTTTTCCCGCCTTCCCGCTCATCCTCGAGGCGTATCGGGAATGCCTCACCGAGGACTTCGATCTCGCTGCCACCGTGGAACTGCTGAAGCAGGTCGAGAAACGCGAGGTCAAGGCGGTGACGGTCGACGTCGCCCGGCCTTCGCCCTTCGCGTCCGCTCTGCTCTTCGGGTACGTCGCGACGGTCATGTACGACGACGACACGCCTCTGGCCGAGCGGCGCGCCCACGCGCTTTCGATCGACGAGACCCAGCTCCAGGCCCTGCTCGGCGCGACCGCGTTTCAGGATCTTCTGGAAGAGGCCGCCGTCGTGGAGGTCCACGAGGAGCTGCAGTCGCTTCAGGCTGGCCGTCGCGTCCGGAACGCGGACGGTCTTCACGAGGCGCTGCTTCGGCTCGGCGATCTCTCGCTTGCAGAGGTGGCGGCCCGCGCCGAGAACGCCTCGGTGGCGGCGTCGGCCGAGTCGCTGGTCGCGGAAAAACGCGCCGTCGAGGTCGTGGTCGGCGGTGAGAGACGGCTCATCGCGATCGAGGATGTCGCATTGTACCGGGACACTTTGGGCGTCGGCGTGCCTCGAAGTATCCCGAGGGTCTTCGCGGCCGCGGTCGAAAGCGATTTGCCCGCGATCGTCGAGCGTTTCGCTCGCACGCGCGGCCCGTTCACCACCGCGGATCTCGTCGCCCGTTACGATCTTGCGCCCGAGCGCGCGTTCTCCATACTCACGGCACTCGAGGAACGCGGTCGGCTGATCCGCGGTCCGTTCTCGCGGCAGCCCGTTGACGTGGAGTGGTGCGACATCGATGCGCTCCGACGCATCCGGAGGCTTTCGCTCGCTCGGGCGCGAGGCGGCGTCAGTCCGGTGGAGGCTCGGGATTACGCCAGGTTCCTCCTGGCGTGGCATGGTCTGGGCGGGCCTGATGCCGAAGCCGAGTCCGCGCGAGGGTTGGATCACGACGATCGCGAGGCCGCCTTGTTGTCCGCCATCGAACAGATCCAGGGGTATCCCGTGCCCGCATCCGCGCTCGATGCCGACATTCTCGCGTGTCGCGTTCCCGGTTACCGGCCGCAGGACCTCGACCTGATGGTGGCGCGGGGCGAGATCGTCTTCGAAGGCCGCGGGTCGGTGGGCGCCCGTGACGGAAGGGTCGCCTTGTACTTCGCCCCCAATCGGGTTCTCTTCGGCGATCCGGCGCCAGAGTCTCTCGATACCGAGACGCCCACACGATTGCGGGAGTTGCTCCGAACGAAGGGCGCTCTCTTCTTCCACGAGATCGAAGGGGCCTGTCCGGGCCAAAGGCGCAACGACCTCGTCGATGGGTTGTGGAGTCTGTTCTGGATTGGGGAAGTCACGAACGACTCGGCGGCAGCTCTGCGGGCGCGGGCGACGGGCCCTCTCACCGGGTCGGGCCGGCGGTTCGTGCCGGCGCGGGCGGGGCGATACCGGGCGCGCGTCGATGCGCCTCCAGACGGCGTGGGCCGCTTCTCCCTCTTCCCTTCACGAAACTCCTCCTCGCCGCTGGCGCGAACGCCAAGGCCG
>JANNJB010000119.1:0-2198 GCA_031405615.1 Vicinamibacteria bacterium
GCCTTGGGCCACCTCCACCGCGAAGGTACGCTCCAGAAGTTCCGCCCAGGGGCGATATCCGCTCCCGCGTACCCTTTTCTCGGGTTCGACATTCTCCGCGGTCGGGGGCGAAGGCGGCGTCCCCCAAGGGGAGGCTGCGCGCTGACGCGCGAGCGCCATGGACTCGCCGCGGCGAGCGCCCCCGCAAGTGGATCGTGTGGAATCGTGGTGGAGGCACGCTGGTTGCGAGCCGGCACAGGAGCGAGAGTGGATCCATGTCGACCGCCACCGTCCCATCGGCGTGGGCTTTCTTCAGGGTGATGCGCACGAGGCCGTTGGGTTGCTGCTCCACTCGCTCCTGCGCGATCGGAGGGCGCAGGACGTAGCGCAGCAGAGCCTCTCGACCCTCAGCGTCAAGGCCGCCCGCACGGGTGGCTCGCCGCTCAGCTCGAGGTCATCGTCCTTGCTTCCAAGAAGGCCGCCGCGGTCGAGGTGTCTCTCGATCCGCCGGACCGCATGCTCCAGCACATCGCCCACCTCGCTGGTCTTCCGATGACCAAGGCCCGCGAAGACCAGCTCGTTCCCTTGCTCGGACCAAGTGCCGGGGGTTCTGGCCCTGCCCTCTACTTCTCGCGAACGAGCCGCTTCAGTTCCTCGCTCCAGTTCACCACCACGTTGAGCTGCTGCTCGGCGCGTCGCGGGTCGCTCGCGCGTCGCGGGTCGCTCGCGCGTCGAACCATGAGGAACCTCTGTCCGTCCTTCGTGACGTCATAGTTGGTGGCGTCGCTGTTGAAGGGGTCGACGTCGAAGGGGACATTGAAAAGAACCGACGGCGCTCCCAGGGTCAGATCGCCCTTCGCGTCAACCGGAACCGCGATCATCTGTGCTCCGCGGCGATAGAAGATCTCGTTGCCGCGGGGAGACCACACCGGCTCGTCGCCACCCTCGCTCGAGACCGAAACCCGGCGCCGCGATCCGGTCATGTCGCGGGCGTACACTTCCCGGCGTCCTGACTCGTCGGAGACGTAGGCCATGAACCGCTCGTCCGGCGAGAGGCTCGGCTGGAGTTCGGAGTACCTCGTGGCGAGGAGCATTTCCTCGGTCCCCGAGTCCTTTCTCCAGATCCCGATGTCGTCGTCGGCCTTGATGGAGTGGAACAAAAGGGCGCTCCCGCCGCCAAGCCACGCGCGGGGAAACAAGGCGCGTTCCCGGTCCGTCTTCAGGCCCAGTGGCGCCGGCTCCGTGTTTCCATCCGCGGGTACCGAGAAGATCTCGAGGAAGCCCTCCGTCCGGGTCGAAGCGAATGTAACGGCACGGCCGTCCGGACTCCAGATCGGGTCGGTGGAAGCGCCTTTTCCGAGGGTCAGCCGGGTCCTGGTGCCACGTTTCAGGTCCGCGATCCAGATGTCGCGCTCGCCCGTCCGCTCACCGACCGCGGAGTAAGCGATACGCCCCCCGTCCGGCGACAACCGGGGGACCAGATACACTCCCATCCCCTCGACGGCCGCGGCGGCTTTGCCCTGGCGGTCGACGAATACGAGGGTCCGGTCGGGGGAGAGGCTCTCCTGGGCGCCTGCGAGGTAGGCCAGGGTGCCATTTTGGGCGAGGGCGAACTTGGCGCTGCGGTGGTTACCGTAGATCGCCACGTTGACTCCCTCCGCGACGGGCGAGGGTGCGCCGGTCGTTTCAAGCTTGTCGGGGTCGAAGGGAGCGGCGGAGAGCGTGGTTTAAAGCACGAACAGAAGGTGGCCGGTGGGTGAATAGGCTGGGGACATCGCCCGCTCGACCAGAACTCGCCCTTTGGAACCGTCGCCTCGGGCGACCATTACATCCTGACGTCCATCCCCCATGACCGCCACGTAGAGCACGCCTCGCCCGCCGGGGAGCGATTTGGGCTGGGTGTGCCTTTGCTCGCCGCGCGGAGCGTCGAGGGCGGTCACCGCGGTGACGGGGCCGCCTGCGGCCGGGATCCGTTGGACCACCGGCTCCGATCCGGAGAAGAGTATCTGCCCGTCCTCGGTCCAGTGGCCGGTAAAGGTGAAACCGGCCACCGCGCTCGTTCCCGAATCCGCGAGGCGAAGAGGAGCGCCGCCTTCGACCTTGCGCATCATCGAGAAGGTGGTGTCCTTGTAGATCTTGAAGTGATCGAGCGGATCGGCGACGAAGAGGATGTTCATGGCCACAATTGTCTGCTGTCCATGCCCGAGACCCGCCATGCC
>JANNJB010000120.1:0-2026 GCA_031405615.1 Vicinamibacteria bacterium
AGTCACACACGCGCGTATAACACTTAGTCACCGGCGATGCGGAAATATACGGCGCGGCGGAAATGTACGGCGCCGTATATTTGGAGAAAGCGGGCGAACGAGTTCCCTCGCTTCCGTCGCGTCTGGTCCCCGGAGTCCTGACCACGAGGTGAGTACAGCGCGTCTTGAGTGCGTACGTCAACTCGGACGACGGATGACGGCGGTCAGAACGTTAAGGAGGCGGAGGACGATGGCGCGAGCTTCCGCCGTGTCGGGAGACGAGATCTCGAGTTCGAGGAGATCGAGGCAGGCGAGACACTCGACCGCGGATCCGCGGGCGATCGTGTAGTGGCGGGCGCGCTCACGTGGCGTGGACCGACCCGCGCCTTCCGCTA
The DNA here is from genome assembly GCA_031405615.1 of Vicinamibacteria bacterium. Taxonomy (GTDB): domain Bacteria; phylum Acidobacteriota; class Vicinamibacteria; order Fen-336; family JAGNNV01; genus JAGNNV01. Next base: position 375 of record JANNJB010000120.1, read on the forward strand.
CGTTCAACGGAACCGAAATGGAAGCGCGATCGAGTTGATCGGAGAGTTCGGAACGGCGGAGCGGAAGCCAACGAACAACGATGCGGCGGAAATCGACGGCGAGACGGTACGCGTCGAATCGGTGGAGAGAAGGAGTGGGAGTGTTGAACATCGGCGTGGGTCCTTTCGAGATGAAGGCCGGGATTGACCTTCGACGCGACCCGAAGCGCCGGAGCGAGGGCTGAAGTCAAGGGCGAAGCTTTTCCGAAGGAAAAGTGCGGAGCGCAGCGGAGCACCCTTTACTTCTGCCCCCGCGGAGGCGACCATCTCAGGGTCGCAGGTCTGAGTCGGCCGTCGGGGGGGGGACCTCGGGCGACGTTCTACGGTTCACGACCTTCCAGAGCGGGGTGACGCTCACGCGCACGGATGTCGATTGGCGACGACGTTCACGGGCGATCAGGAGGGACCTACGCGTACGTCCACGAACCATCACACGGGATCTACCTTCACGATCGCGGAGTTCGCGGAACGTCGCGGCTGGAAACGCTAGTTCGCGCTAGGCCCCCGCTTGCGCGGGGGTGACGTGAGTGCCCAATTGGCTTGGTAGTGGGTCGGCTTCGGCGTTCGGGACTACGTTCACGGGTCCGTCAGCGCGTTAGTCCGGTTCGTAGAGGACTTCACCTTCGCCGCTGATGAAAAGTGACGGCTCATCGGTCGTGGGCGACAGCCCCATCTCGGCTTCCAGATTCCCCGACCACGCGATGACCGTCGAAAGAGGCGCTTCGAAGGGATGATCGCCGTGGATGCGCACGCAGGAGGGAAGTCCCTTCCAGGTGAGAGCCGCGAAGCCGTTGCCTTCCATCTCGAGCACGCTCGACTCCATGGAGGCGATCTGGACGTAGCGAGGCTGGAGCGCGTCCTCGCAGGCGAGGATACGGTCGGGTGAAACCCAGAGTTTGCGACCGGCGTCGGAAGCGAGCAGCCCGATGCCCGAGCCGGTGGCCGAGAGCAGGAGCGAACCCGACCCCGTCGCGATGACGAGACGTTCGCCGGAGGTGGCGCGGGTCTCCTTGACCCAGAACGTGACGTGTCCTTCGGAAGAGACCAGGGCGCCGCGCTTGAAGAAGATCCGCCCGTCGAAGGGAACGCTCACGAGGTCGCGGCGTTTCAGCGCCATCTTCGGCGCGGCGCTCGGCGCGCGGGGCCCGAGGAAAAGGTCTTCCTCCTCGGCGCCGAGACGAAGAACCTCGGGACGAAGGGCGACCGGGGCGTCGGGGACCGGCCCCGCGTTCTGGGCCTGGATGTCCGCGCCCGGTACCTGGACGAGTTTCGACGCGCCGAACAGCGCCTCGTCGTCTTCATCGCCTCCGCGGAAGTCGTTGTCGAGGGGCGCTGCGATCGGCTTCGACGCGGCCGCGAGATCGGGGTTGGGGTTGCGCGGAATCTCTTCGGTGTGGGCGCCGTGTTGGCGGAAGGCCCCCGCGCTGTCCGAGGCGGAGCGGGCCAGGCGGTACTGGTGGATGGCCTCGCGGATCCGCCCGTGGCGTTCGTAGGTGGCGGCGAGGTAGAAGTGGACGCGCGGTTTGTCGGCAGAGAAAGCGAGGGCCTGGGTGAACGCGAGTTCCGCTTCGCGGAAACGATTCAGCTTGAAGTTGATGAGGCCGAGATTGAAA
>JANNJB010000121.1:0-5248 GCA_031405615.1 Vicinamibacteria bacterium
GCAGGTTCATTGGCCGCCCTGATGATAGCGAAGCGGACCGGCTATGAAGCGCGGGGCCGGGTCCCGTATCCTCCCCATCCAGTTTCCTCTTCAGCAAGGACAATCAACATGGACAAGAAAATCATCGCGGTGGTCGGAGCGACGGGGGCCCAGGGCGGGGGACTCGTGCGCGCCATCCTGGCGGACCCTTCCGGCGGCTTCGCCGTACGCGCGCTCACTCGCGATCCGAACACGGCGAAGGCGAAGGAACTCGCGGCCCTCGGCGCCGAAGTCGTGGCGGCCAACGTGGACGATGCGGAAAGCATCGCCAACGCCTTCAAGGGGGCGTACGGCGCTTTCTGCGTGACTTTCTTCTGGGATCATTTCTCCGCGGAGAAGGAAGCCGCGCAAGCCGAGATGATGGCGAAGGCCAGCCGTGCCGCAGGCCTCAAACACGCAATCTGGTCGACGCTTGAAGATACGCGGCTCAAGGTACCTCTCGACGACAATCGGATGCCGACACTGCAGGGGAAGTACAAGGTCCCGCACCTCGACGCCAAAGGCGCCTCCGACCACTTCTTCACCGATGCGGGCGTGCCGACTACCTTCCTGCTGACCTCCTTTTACTGGGACAACCTGATCCACTTCGGAATGGGCCCCAAGAAGGGCGAGGATGGCAAGCTCGGTTTCGTCCTCCCAACGGCCGACAAGAAGCTGCCCGGCATAGCCGCCGAGGACATCGGCCGATGCGCGTACGGCATCTTCAGGGCGGGCGACGCCTACGTCGGCAAGACGGTAGGCATCGCGGGGGAACACCTGACCGGCGGACAAATGGCCAAAACCCTGGCAGACGGCCTGGGCCGGGAGATCGTCTACAACTACGTTCCGCCCGAGGTCTTTCGGACCTTCGGCTTTCCGGGCGCCGACGACCTCGGGAACATGTTCCAGTACATGCGCGACTTCGAGACGGATTTCTGCGCCGCGCGGGACCTGAGCGTCTCACGCTCCCTGAATCCGAAACTCCAGACGTTCGCGGCCTGGGTGGCGGCCAACAAGGACCGCATCCCGATCGGCTAAGTCCCGCTTCGCCTAGGCCCGCACCTCGACGTTTGTCGGCTCTTTCTTCGCGAGCTTCGCGGTGAGGTGAAGGACGCCCTTCTTGAACGAGGCTTCCACCGCGGCCGGATCGATGGGTTCGGGCAGGTGGATCGCGCTGAAGTAGCGCCTGGTCCCGTCGGCAGCCTTGCCGGCTTCGGCGGCGGCCTTGCCTTCAGGCTTCATGATCTCGCGTTCGGCGGTGATCAGGACGTCCTCGGGCGTCACCCTTACGTCGAGTTTCTTCGGGTCGACGTCAGGCATCGCGGCGTCGATTTCGAAGTGGCCATTCTGGCGGCGAAGCTGGATCTCCGGCGGCATCGCGAGTTCCCGCTCGGCCATGAGCCAGTCCTCGAATTCGGCGTTGAACGAATCCATATGACTCTGGAACAGCTCGAAGGCACGGCGAGCGACCATGTCCTGACGGCGCATGATCTCCTCGATGATCGAGCTCGTGTTGGTGACGGCGATTTCTGCCTTTGCCACGGTGTCCTCCCTTGATCGATGCTTCTTGAATGGGGCGGCTGGTTCGCGCCGTCCGGGGTAACGTCGGGCGCGCCGCGTGCGGACGCCCTCACCACTTCCCAAAGCAAGAGATGTGCCTTCGCCACAGGGCGAGACAACTCCCAAAGACCCGGCCGAACGCCTTGGTTGTTGCTCTCACCGACCCGAATTTTGTGCGGCCCCGTGGGGGCGCCGCGCACAATACTCCGCGATCGTCCCTAAAGAACCTCGTGACAGAGTTCGCAGTCCTGGCGGATGACTTTGCCGTCCTTCGACTTGTGGAGATCGTCATGGCACCGGAAGCAGCCGGGGAACTCCATGTGCCCACGGTTGTCGGCGTGGTATCCCCAGGTGAGCTTCATGCTCGGGAAGACGTTCCGCTTGTAGAGCTGCTGCAGGCTCGCCACCGTGCGATTGATGTCGGCCTTTCGCGAGGTCCAGGTGTCCGGGTACTGCTTCTGGTAGAAGCTCGTGAGGGCGCTCTCGATCTTGGCGGAGGCGTCTTCGTGGCTCGAGTACTCGGCCTTGAGGGCGGCCACCGCCTCGCGCTTGAGGAAGGGGAGATCCTTGGGCGCACCCCCCGTGGAGATCACGTTGTTGACCCCCCGCTCCACCGAGCGTTCGAAGATGTGGCTGGGACGGTTGTGGCAGTCGATGCAGTCCATTCGTCGGCGCTGACCCTTGGCGATGTCCGCGTCGGTGACGCCCTCGGCCCGGTACTCAACGACGCCGGTAGGCGTCGTCTGCTGGATCCAGACGATGTTCTGACGCTTGTCGTCCGTGGAGACGTACTCGATGGCGTTCTCCTCCGCCACATGCCAGTGGATTCCCTGGGCCTTGCCGCTGCCGTCCAGGCCTCCGATCCGGAGGCGCAGATTGGTGACGGTCTCGGTGTTGGTTTCATCGTCGGCGTAGTCGTACACCGTCTCCACCTTGTCGCCATGAAACTTGGCGGGCCAGTGGCACTGCTGGCAGGTGCCGCTCGCCGGGCGCAGATTGTGAACCGGGGATTGAATGGGACGGCTGTGGTTGCCGGTGAACACCGCCAGAACCTGGCGGGCGCCCGAGATCTTGGCCTGGACGAACCAGTCGGCGCCGGGTCCGATATGGCAGTCGACACACTTCACCCGCGCATGCGGACCATGCTGGTACGCCGCGTATTCGGGCTGCATCACCTCGTGACAGGTGGCGCCGCAGAAGGCGACGGAGTCGGACACCTCGATGGCCTTGTAGCCGGCGGCCGACACAATCAGAAGGTTCAGAGGCGTGAGGATGAGAATGGCGAAGGCCACCTTGCGCACGCCCGGAGAATTGAGATCGATCCGCGGCCAGGCCGCCATGGACGGGGCGCCTTTGAGCCGAAACCGTCGCTCCCGCCAGATCCCGACCGGAATCAGCAGCAGACCGAAGACGAAGAGCGCCGGGAAGAAAACAAAGAAGATGATCCCGAGATACGGGTTGGTGTGGAAACCCCAGACATCGACGAGAAAGAAGGCGATGAACATGACGGCCGCGATCGTGGTGATGACTGCGCCGAGGATCGAAACGGAGTTGCGCAGGATGGGGACCTTTGGGGGCGGGGTGTCGTTCAAGGGGGCTCGGTTCCTTATTTGGTGTCAGGGTCTTTGGGCGGGTCGGTCGGCTCGAGCGACTCCTCGAGCGAGTTTTCGGGCGAAGGTGAATTGCCCATAAGCCGCCGGAAGTAGCTCGGGCGGGTGTGACGCAGGTGGTCGGCCGGGACCTTCCCGGTCAGCCACGCCTTCTCCATAGGATAGACGTCCGGGTCGAAGATCACCATGTAGAAGTGCCACACCAGAATCGAGCCGGTGGCGAGAACCGCTTCGTAGAAGTGGATCGTGGTGGAGGCGTCGCTCACCCACTTGGGCAGATAAGCCAGTGAGAAGTTGTTGAACCACAAGACGAAGCCGGTGACCGCCATGACCACGGTGCCCCACATGAAAGCCCAGTATTCGGCTTTCTCCGCGTAGTTGAACATCGAGAACATGGGCCGGTGCGGGCGAAGGCCCAGGTTGAACCGGATCATTCCGAGGAGATCGGTGGCGTCTTTGAGGCGTGGCCACATCTGCTTCAGAAATACGCGGTCTGGCCGTATCCGGATCAGGTGGACCATGTGGTACAAAACGGCCAGCAGCAGAACCACCGCGGCCACCCGGTGCACGCCGCCCCGGAAATTGAAGCTTTCCTCGAGAGCCAGCAGCGGGGCCACCCACCAGGCCTCCGGGTAAGTCAGGGCGAAGCCGGTGATCACGAGCGTCGGGAAACTGACGAGCACGAGCCCATGGGCGATCCGGAAATGAAGGCCCATGCGCATGACCTCCTCACCGCTCCCCCCTCGCACGGTCCCACGGCGCAGCTTGGCCAGGAAGTCGAGCAGGTGATGGAGGAACATCCCGATCAGGGTGAGCGGGATCACGATCAGATAGAAGATCCGGCTCCATCGGACCACCGGATGTTCATTGGCGGCACTCGCCGACACGTGGACCTGGCCGATGGCGAACCGTTCCCCGGCCCCCGGATGGCAGGCCCCGCAGGTTTGGGCCAGGTTGTTCGCGTGGATGGTGGAGCGTGGATCCGCGGAGGCGAGGATGTTATGGACGCCGTGGCAGGAAGCGCAGTTCGCCACGGTCTGGCGGCCGGACCTCTGGGCCAGCCCGTGGAAGCTGTCCTCGTAGGCCGGGACCATGTCCTTCGGAAGGTTGAAGCGTTCGGCCAGGCGCTCATCGCCATGACAGCGGCCGCAGGTCACGCTCGAAACCCGCGCCGGGTTGACCAGGGAATTCGGTTCGCTCGGGGCGAGCAGTCCGTGCTCCCCGTGGCAGTCGGTGCAGACCGGAGCGCCCAGCACCCCCTTCTTGGCCGCCTGCCCGTGGACGCTTTCCGCGTAGACCGTGGCGATCTCCTTGTGGCAGGTAGCACAGGTTTCGGGGACGCGCCAGTGGTTGGTCTTCCCCGCCTCGTTCCTGGAGGGAAGGATCGCGTGGCCGCCATGGCAGTCGGAGCACGACGCCGCGTCGAGATTGCCCCCGGCCACCGCGCGCCCATGCACGCTCAGCCGATACGCCTCCACCGGTCGCGCGAAGGGGATTTTGTGCCGGGCCAGGAAATCGGGGTTCGTGTGGCAGGAAGCGCAGGTGGTGGGCAGGTTCGCCTTGGACACCATGGAGCCGGGGTCGGACCGGGGAAGAATGTTGTGGGCGGACCCGTGGCACGAAATGCAATCGGGGCCGTCCGGGTTGGCGGTGACCCGGGCATGAACACTGCGCTGGAGGTCTTTGGGAACGTCTTCATGGCAGGTCGCGCAGTTGACCCGCTTGAGCTTGCCGGCGTGGGGGAAATCCGTGAAGGTGGCGAGGTCTTCATGGCAGTCGATGCAACTCATCGGACCATGAACGGACTTCGCGAACGCCTCCGGCAAGACTGCGATCGACGTGCCGTTCTCCCGGGCCGCGTCCTTGTCGCCGTGACAGGCCTGGCAGTCGTCATTGGTCGGGGCCTTGGCCGGGGCGGCAAGAGCCTCGGTCACCCCCAAAGCCAGGAGGGCAGCAAGGAGAACACCCGATAAGCCGCTCATCGCGTTCCTGCCTTTCACGGAGTTCGTTCGCGCCGAGACGGCCGACGCCGATGATGATCCACTTCAATTCCGCCTCCT
>JANNJB010000122.1:0-2920 GCA_031405615.1 Vicinamibacteria bacterium
GTTCCACGAATCGCAGCCGGTGTTTATCGACGTTCAGACGAAACCGGGCCTCGGCGACTGGGCGCGGAGCACGCGCTTTGGTTTCCGCGACGAGTCGCTCAACTCGCGCTCACCCCTCGCTCCGTCCCGTGTTCCAGACTCGTATCGCCGGTTCGGTTTCGATCTCTCGGGCCCGCTGCTGAAGGGGCGCACGTCGCTCAACCTGTCCGCCGAGGGCCGGCTCACCGATACCGCGCGAACGATCCGTGCCCGGACATCATCGGGCGGACTCTCTCAGCTTGCCGACTCCAGCACCGATCGAATCGACGTGTCGGCCCGGCTCGAACACGCCTGGGGGAAGACCCACACGCTGCGCGGCGAGTTCGAGACGCAGTCGCGCAACGAAGCGGGGCTCGGCAGCGGCGGCCTCGACCTGCCTGAGCGCGGCTATGAGCAGGATCGCCGCGAGACCACGGTTCGTTTCGCCGACAACGGCGTGATCTTCGGGAAGGTGGCTTCGGAGCAGCGCTTCCGGGCGCGTTTCGAGACGCTCGACTTCACTTCGAATGATCCGGGTCCTTCGATCCGGGTGATGGGGGCTTTCGGCGCGGGCGGGGCCGGGATCACCGGCGGCCGTACCGCACGCGATCTCGAGTGGGCCAGCAACTTCGATCTTTCAGTCGGGAAGAAGCATGCGCTGCGCGCGGGCTTCCTTCTGCGTCATCTCAAGGTCACGACCGACGAGCAGCGCAACGCGGCGGGGGCGTTCACGTTCGCGGATCTCGCAAGCTACGAGGCGGGCCGGCCATCTCTCTTCAGCCGGCGCGTGGGCGATCCCCGGCTGGAGTACAGCCATCGCGAAATTGGCGCCTACGTTCAGGACGAGGCTCGGCTGACCAAGAACCTGACCGTCTCGGCGGGTCTGCGGGCCGAAGGTCAGCCGAACGTCGGCCGACTGTTCAACCTCGCGCCTCGCGTGGGCCTGACGTACTCGCCCAATCCGAAGACCACGATCCGTACGGGCGCCGGCCGCTTCTTCGGCTGGTACGACGCGGACGTCTACGAACAGGCACTGCGTCTCGACGGAACGCACGAGGTCGAGACGACCCTGAGCAATCCGTCGTGGCCGGATCCCCTCGCATCGGCGGGCGGCGGCGTTTCGCGAACGACCCGTCTCATCGCGAACCCCGACCTCGCCCTGCCCCGCACCACGCGCGCCTCATTCGGCGTGGAGCGGAATCTGGTCGGCCGACTGCGCCTGAATGTGGACTACTCATACCAACGCGGAAGCAACGAGCTGCGCAGCCGGAATCGCTCGGTCGCGGGATCCGCCGAGAGTCTCCGGGAGATCGAGGCGACGGCGCGGTCGCGGCGTCATGTGATCGACGCGAGACTCAACCTGATGCCGCAGCCGAACGCACGTATCGGCTTCTTCTTCGGCTATCTGTGGCAGGACGCGAAGAACGAAACGAGCGGCGCTCTGTCTCTTCCCGCGGACGAGCGGAACATCGCAGCCGAATGGGGTCGCGCCCAGGGTGACATCCGCCATCGTTTCTTCGGCCTTCTCAACGGCCGGCCCGCGAAGAACTTCTCATTCTCCAGTCTCATCAGCGCGAGTTCGGGAGCGCCGTTCGACATGACCACGGGCCGCGACGACAACGGCGACTCTCTCCTCAACGATCGCCCCGCGGGCCTCACCCGAAACGCGGGCCAGGCCCCGGGCCGGTTCAACGTGGACCTTCGCCTCGGCTGGTCGAAGAGTTTCGGCGCCCCGCGCGCCCCGCGGCCGGGCGGCGGCATGCGTGTGGTCCGCATCGGCGACAACGACGGCGCACCCGACATGTCGGACCCGGGAGAGGCGAAGCGGTATCGCCTGAGCATCTACCTCCAGGCCTTCAACGCGCTCAACCGTACCAACCCGATCGCAGTCGGCACGGTCTTCGGCTCCCCCCTCTACGGCCAGCCCATCCTCGCGGAACCAGGAAGAAGGATCGAACTGGGAACATCCATCTCGTTCTAGTAGGGGCACGCAGCGCGTGCCCCCCGATCGGCCAGCTAAACCCGCGGCCCCCCATGGAACCGCACCCCACAAGTCGGGGCACGCGCAGCGTGCCCCTACAGACCACCCTGGCAGACGTACTTCATCTCGAGGTATTCGTCGATGCCGTGCCGTGAGCCTTCGCGGCCCACGCCCGACTCCTTGATGCCGCCGAAGGGCGCCACCTCAGTCGAGATGATCCCGGTGTTCACGCCGACGATGCCGTATTCGAGCGCTTCGCTCACGCGAACCACACGGCCCGCATCGCGAGTGTAGAAATAGGCGGCGAGACCGAACTCCGTGTCGTTCGCCATCTGGATCGCCTCGGCCTCGGTCTGGAACCGGAACAGCGGAGCCACCGGACCAAACGTCTCCTCGCGCGCCACCAGCATGGTGGGCAAGGCGCCCGCGATCACCGTGGGCTCGAAGAACGTCCGGCCGAGACCATGCCGCTTTCCGCCGGTGATGACGGTGGCGCCTTTCGCCAGGGCGTCGGCGATGTGCGCCTCGACTTTCGCGACCGCGTTCGCGTCGATGAGCGGACCCTGGTCGACGCCTGGTTCCTGGCCGTCGCCCACCACCAGTGCGGCCACCTTTCTCGCGAGGGTCTCCGCGAAGGTGTCGTAGATGCTGTCTTGAACCAGGATGCGGTTCGCGCATACGCAGGTCTGGCCGCTCGCGCGGTACTTCGAGGCGAGAAGACCCCCAATCGCCGCGTCGATGTCCGCATCCTCGAAGACGATGAAAGGCGCGTTCCCGCCGAGTTCCATCGAAACCTTCTTCACCGTCGCCGCGCATTGCTGCATGAGCAGTTTCCCGGTTTTCGTGGAGCCCGTGAAGCTCAGCTTGCGCACCGCCGGGTTCGAGGTCAGCTCGCCGCCGATGGTCACCGCGTCGCCGGTG
>JANNJB010000123.1:0-5873 GCA_031405615.1 Vicinamibacteria bacterium
GGCAATCTGGCCGACACCGTGACCAAGCAAGGCAAGTACGCAGAGGCCGAGACGCTCTTCGCGCAGGTCCTCGAAATCAGCCGCCGGGTGATGGGCCCTGAACATCCCCGGAGGTTCGATTTTCTTTCGGATGCCGGAGCCATGTATCAGCGGCAGGAAAAGTTCGCCCAGGCGGAGGCGAGTATCGCAGAGGCCCTCGCGGGACGCCGACGCACGCTGGGCTCGGATCACCCGGAAACCATGCAGGGTGCTGCCGACCTCGCATTGGCCCTTCTCTCTCAGCGAAAGTTCGTGGAGAGCGAGCGAGCGCCTCGCACGCGAGGCACTCGCCTTCAATCGGAAGAAGAACCCGGATGACTGGCCGCGATTGCGCGCCGAGAGCCTGTTGGGGGCGAGCCTGTCCGGGCAGAAGAAATACGGTGAAGCGGAACCGTTGTTGATCGACAGCTACCTCCGAATGGTCGAACGAAAAGGAAAGCTCGGATGGATGGGAGCCTCGACCGCGCGCTTCCTGGACGAGGCGCGCGAGTGGATCGTCCAGCTCTATCAGGCGTGGGGCAAGCCGGACAAAGCCGCGGAATGGCGTCAGAAGTGAGGGAGCGAGACCCTACGGTTCGGGCGCGACAACCCGGCGTGCAGGGGCACGCCGCGCGTGCCCCCCAATCCGGTACCGAACGCGGTTTACGCCGCGGTCGCGGGTTCGGCCCGGGGTTCGTTTCGGCGGACCAGGCGCTTGAGCCCCACCGTCCAATCGTCGAACAGCTCGTACAACACCGGGATCGCAAGAAGCGTGAGGAGCAGCGCGAAGGTCTGGCCGCCGATGATGACGACCGCGATGGAGCGGTTCGTGGCCGAGCCGGCGCCGCTTGAGACGGCAAGCGGCATCATGCCCGCGACGAAGGCGAGAGTCGTCATGAGAATCGGCCGCAGACGGTCGCGGTTCGCCTGCAGGATCGCGGTGGCCCGGTCGAGGCCGTGGGCGCGCAGGTTGTTGGTGTGGTCGATCTGGAGGATTCCGTTCTTCTTCACCACCCCGAAGAGAACCATGATCCCGAGCGCCGAGTAGATGTTGATCGACTGGTTGAAGATCACGATCGCGAGAAGGGCGAAAGGCACGGTCATCGGCAGCGCCATGAGGATGGTGATCGGGTGCAGCCAGCTCTCGAACTGCGCGGCCAGCACCAGGTACATGAAGATCCCGGAAGAAATGAAGGCGAGGAGGAAGGCGCTCGCGGCCCGGCCCTGCTCCTTGGAGCGGCCGGTGAGGCCGTACGAATATCCCGTCGGCATCTTGAGACCCGCCGCCGCGGTGTTGAGCGCCTGGATGACCGCCTGCTCCGAGAACCCCGGGCTCACGTTGCAGGTGATGAGCACCTGGCGCGTGCGACCGATCCGGTTCACCACCGCGGGACCCTTCGACTCCTCGAAGCGAACGAGGTCGCCAAGGCGCGCGGAACCAAGGCGTGAGGACGGCACGCGGGTCTCCGCGATCGCCGCGGAGGAAGCCCGGTCGAGGTTCTCCGCGCGAATCCACACGTCGTAGCGCTCGCCGCCCTCGAAGTAGTCCGTCACCTTGACGCCGCCCACCATCGCATTGAGGGTGGACGCGATGTCGACCACGCGCACCCCGAGGTCCGCCGCCTTCTCGCGATCGATCACGACACCGAGTTCGGGTTTGCCGGTGACGAGGTCGGTATCGGCATCGACCACGCCCGGCACCTTCTTCATCTCGGTCATGAGGACCGTCGTGTACTCCTCAAGTTTCTGAAGGTCCGGCCCGCCGACCCAGAACTGGATGGTCGCGTTGCTGCCCGACCCGATGACGTTGACCATGCTCACCTGGGTGCGGATCTTCAACTCCTCGTACTGCGGCAGGATTTCGCTGCGGACCTGGTCCTGCACCTTGAACACCGAGATGGCGCGGGCATCGAGCGGCTTCATCTTCACGTAGATGCTGCCGTAGTTCTGGGTGCGGAGCGGGTCGGCCCCAAGGGTCGCGAGAGTGGCCTCGACGCCGTCCAGCGCCCGCACCTGCTTGCCGTTCGATTAGTTAAGGGCCTTGGACGATTCAAGCGACCAGCCTTCGGGCGCTCGAACCAGGACCTCGAACTGACCCTCGTCGTCGGTGGGCAGGAAGTTCTTATTCGCGATGCGGCCGAGGGGGAAAGTCGATATCACGGTCAGGAAGATGATCACGAGCATGGCCGCCCGGTGCGCCATCGCCCAGCGCAGCATCGTCATGTAGGCCCACTCGACCTTTCCGTAGAAGCCGGGTGCGTGCTCGTTGAGGCCGTGGACAGGCACGACGACGTCATCGCCTTTGGGAACGCGCAGCCAGCGCGCGCACAACATCGGGGTGATCGTGAAGGCGACGATGAGGGAGATAAAGATCGCGAAGCTCATGGTGATGCCGAAGCTGCCCATGAAACGCCCGACGATGCCGCCCATGAAGCCGATGGGGAGGAAGACCGCGATGAGCGAGAGGGTGGTGGCGAGAACCGCGAGACCGATCTCGCGCGTGCCCTCGATCGCGGCCTGCATCGGCGGGAGGCGTTTGTCCTCGAGCAGCCGGAAGATGTTCTCGATCACGATGACCGCGTCGTCGATCACGATGCCGACCACCAGAGTCAGGGCGAGCAGCGTGATCGTGTTGAGGGTGTAGCCCATGTACTGAATCGCCGCAAAGGAGCTGATGATCGAGGCGGGAATCGAAAGCGCCGCGATCAGGGTCGGCCGCGAACGCTTGAGGAACATCCACACCACGCCGGCGGCGAGAAGCGAGCCAAGCACCAGATGCTCCATCACCGCGGCGATGGCGGTGATGACGAACTCCGCCTGGTCGCGCGCGTAGTCGATCTTCCAGCCTTTCGGTAGACGGTCGCGCAGCGTCTCGACGCGCTCCTTGACCGCCGCGACAGTCTTCACGGTGTTGGCTCCGGACTGCTTGCGGATCAGAAGGGTCACCGCAGGCTCGCCGTTCCAGAGCGCGGTGGATTCGGGGTCTTCTTCTCCATCTTCGATCCGCGCGACATCCTTGAGCCGCACTGGCACGCCGTTCTTCGCGGCCACCACGATCTCGCCGAACTGATCGATGGTCTGAACGCGGCCGAATGTCCGCAGGGAAAGATCGCGCGCGCCCTGCTCCACCTTCCCGCCGGGGAGCTGAAGGTTCTGGGCCTGGATCGCCTGAACCACCGCGGCCGCGGGAAGGCCGAGGCTCGCGAGCGCCCCTGCATTCGCGACAATCCTCACCTGGCGCGCCCGGCCGCCGATGATCGTGGCCTGGCCGACGCCCGACACCGTGCCGAGATTCCGCTTCAACACCTTGTCCGCGAATTCCGTCAGCTCGCGAAGAGACGCGTCCCCCGAAAGGATGACCGCGATGACCGGTGTCGCGTCCGCGGCGATCTTCTCCACCACCGGAGGATCGATCCCGCGAGGCAGGGTGAAAGTCGCCCCGTCCACGCGCTCACGCACTTCCTGCCCGCCGACGTTGCCGTCCTTCTCGAGATTGAAGCCGACGGTAACCACGGAGAAACCGTCGGATGAGAACGACCGCAGTTCATCGACCCCGGAGATCGAGCTGATCGCCTCTTCGAGCTTCTCGCTGACATCCGTCTCCATCTCCTGGGGGCCGGCGCCGGGCATGCGGGTGGTGATGGTGACGAAGGGAAAATCGACATTCGGGAAACGGTCGACGCCGAGCGTGGTGTAGCCGAAAGCGCCCACAACCACGAGGGTGAGGATCAGCACGGTCGCGAAGACCGGCCGTTCGATGCAGATTTCCGCCAGCTTCTGCATGGCCGGCTATTTCCCGCTCAGGACGCGAACGCGGGCGAACAGACCCGGTCGGAGTTTCAGGTCGCGGTTGTCGAAACGGGCCTCGGCGAGAAACGTTCGCGTCGCGGGATCGATGGCGCCGCCGGCAACTGCGATCACGCCGCGGAACTTCACTCCCGGATAGGCGTCCACTTCGGCTTCGACGCTTTGCCCCTTGCGGACGAGGGTGAGATCGCTCTCGCGAACCCGGAAGCGGAGCTTGAGCGGGGCGAGTTGCACGATCACGAACGCGGGGGTGGCCTCGGCCAGACGCTCGCCGACGTTGGTGCGCCGTTGCTCGACCACACCCGAGAACGGCGCGGTGAGTACCGCGTCGTTGCGACGGGTCTCCGAGAGAGAGAGTCGCGCTTTCGCGGCGTCGAGGCCGGCTTTCGCCTGCTCGAAAATGCTGGCGGTGCGCAAGCTCGCCGCCTCCGAGACCGAGCCTTTGGCCACGAGTTCCGACTTCCGCGTCGCGTCGCGCTCGGCTTCGTTGAGGGCAGCCTGCGCGCGCGCGACCTCGGCCGTGGCCTGTTTCACATCGATGTCCAGATACTCGGTTTCCAGTTCCAGGAGCGCCGTCCCGCGACTCACCACCGACCCCTCATCCACCCGCACGCTCTTGACCCGTCCGCCGATGCGCGCCGTCACCTCGGACCGCTGCGACGATACGAACTCGCCGGAATAGCGCGCGGAGAGCGCCGCGGAATCCTGGCCCGCCTTCGTAACCGCCGCCGCGAGTTCGCGGACGTCGCTGGGCATGGCCTTGATGGGAGCCTTGGTAGGCGCGGGGGTCTGGGCGTGGGCGGTCGACCACCACAAGCCGCCTCCGAGCGTGATCAGGCCGAGAGCGGCCCGACCGAAGTTCTTGAGGTTCATCGTGGATTTCATTTGAAGTTCTCCAATGCGGCGTCGGCGAGCGATCCGGCGGCGAGCCAGGCCGAGGACTCGGCTTGAAGCACGGCGAATCGCGCCTGGATCAAGGCGCGGCGGGCCTCGGCGACAGCCGACTCGGCGGCTTCGAGATCGAGGGCGGTGGCTTCGCGCTGTTCGTAGAGATCGCGGGCCTGCGCATATTCAGCCTCGGCTGCCTTCACCTGATCGTCGGCAAGACCCTTGGTGCGGCGCGCGACCTCGAGCAGCGAAAGGGCCTGGCGCACATCTTCGGTCGCCTGGCGACGCGTCTCCGCGAGAGTGACTTCGGCCTGGTGCTGGCGCGCGGCGGCGATGCGCATCCGAGCGCCCACCTCCCCGCCCTGGAAGAGCGGCACGGTGAAACGCAGGGCCGCGTAACCGTAGCTGTCCGAGGGGAACGAGGACTTCTGTCGGATGTAACCCATGTCGGCGGTGACCACGGGAAGGTAGGCGCCCTTCTGCTTGAGGTACTCGAGTTCGGCGATCCTCACATTCGTCTCCGCCTGCTTCACCTCGGCCCGGGTGAGCGCGCGAGCTTCAAGGCTCTCCGCTCCGATCACCGGCAAACCGATCTCGGTGGTCTCATCCAGAGCGCCGAGGGCTTCGTCGCCCCCGTCGATGGCGAGGGCCATGCGAAGACGCGAGCGCGCTTGAATCGCTTCGGATTCGGCGTTCGCGACGCGGCGCAGCGCCGCCTTGTGCGCGGTCTCGGCGCGCAGCACATCCACGCGGGTCACTTCCCCCGCGTCGAAAAGGGACTGCGCCTGAGCGATGCGTTTCTGGGCGAGCGATGCGGCCTGGCGCTCCACCTCGATCAGCGCCCGCGCCTGCACCGCGGCCGCGTAGTCGGCGATCACCCGCAACGCGATGCGGTCCCGCGTCGCGCGCTTCGCGTCCCGCGCGAGGGTGATGCCTTCCTTCGACTGGTAGTAGAGGCGGAACTCGCGGCGGCCCGCGTAGACCGGCTGCTGGAGGGTCACCCGCGCGTTCCAGTCCGCCCCGGGGAGGATGGTGCGCGAGTCGTCCACAGAACCAAACGTGACCTCTTCGGAATTGCGGATCAGGCTCCCGGTGAGGTTGATGCGCGGCAGGACCAGGGACTTTACGGCGACCCGCTGGGCTTCCGCGGCCTCGATCTC
>JANNJB010000124.1:0-8781 GCA_031405615.1 Vicinamibacteria bacterium
GGCTTTCGAGCGCGCAGCATGGCCTTGGTCCTCGAACGCTGCATCCCGCCTGGACTTCTTCGCTCAGGAGCCCGAATATTCCCGATATTCGGGCCCTTCGGCTCATCGCCAGCCGGGCGCATCGCTCGTCTCGGTGCCAGCGCGAAGCCTCCCCTCGGGGGACGGCACACTTTCACCACGCACTGCTAGCTACAATCGCGGCGCGCCATGATTCGTGTCCTGCTCGCCGATGATCACAATCTCGTCCGTCAGGGAATCCGGACTCTCCTGCAGATTTCGAAGGCCTTCGAGATCGTGGGCGAGGCGACGGATGGCGAGGAGGCGCTGGCGCTGATCGAGCGCGTGCGGCCGCAGGTGGCCCTGCTCGACGTGCGCATGCCCAAACTCACCGGCATCGACGTCCTGCGCGCGGCGCGAGTTCGCTTCCCCGAGGTCGGCATCATCCTGCTGACCACGTTCGACGAAGACGCGGTGGTGCTCGAGGCGGTGAGGCTTGGAGCCCAGGGGTTCTTGTTGAAGGACGTGTCTCTCGACCAACTCGAGAGCGCGGTTCGAACCGTGGCGGCAGGCGGTTCGCTGATCCTGCCTGCGGTCACCGAGCGCGTCCTGCGTGGTCTCGAGAAAGAACCCACGAAGTTCGAGAGCGCCGAGCTGCCCGATCCCCTCACCCCGCGCGAACGCGAGGTCCTGCGCCTCATCGCCGCCGGTTTCTCGAATCGCGAAATCGCGGAGGCGTCTGGAACCGCGGAGGGAACGGTGAAGAATCAGGCTTCGAGCATCCTTTCGAAACTCGGGGTCCGCGACCGCACCCGCGCCGTGCTCAAGGCGCTCGAACTCGGCGTGATCTGAGGGGGTTCGCGATGGACCTCGCCTTCCTGCGGCTCAAGCCCTCCTCTGACCTCGCCGCGTATGTCGACAACTTCTGGTTCATGCGGGGACGCGGGCCGGCGGCCATGCCTTTGGGGCACCGCATCCTTCCCGACGGAAGTATGGAGTTCGTGTTCCAGCTCGGCGATCCTTTCTTCGAGCGCCGCCCGGACGGGCGATGGCGCAAACAGGCCCACCTGCTTTTCGTCGGCCAGATGGAGCGCCGGGTCGACATCAAGCCGAGCGGCGTCATCCATACCGCGGGCATCCACTTTCATCCCGCCGGTGTGAGCGCTTTCGTCGCGGGCGACCTTGGCCGCTTCGTCAATCGGATCGTCCCTCTGCCCTCGGCCCTCGGCGAAGACCTGGCCGCCGTGGCCGCTCGTCTCCGGGCCGCGCGAACGCCCGAGCGCCGGGTCGCCATCCTCGAGAACTTCCTTCGAGGCCGACGTCGTCCGCATGACGAGGCGATGGCCGACGCTTCCAGAAGGCTCCTGGAGGCGACCGACGCCGTGGACATCGAAGTGGTGGCGCGAGGGTTCGGCCTCAGCGATCGCCAGTTTCGACGCCGATTCGAAGCCGCGGTGGGCCTTGGGCCCAAACGCTTCTCCCGCATCGTGCGCTTCCAGCGCGTGTTCGAGCAGCGCCTCGAGCACGACGCGCGCGCGTGGTCCGAGGTGGCGCTCGACTGCGGCTACTACGATCAGGCGCACTTCAACCGGGACTTCCGCGCCTTCGCCGGCGTGAGACCGCGCGACATCATCAAGGACGCCGATCCGCTGACCGCCTTCTTCCTGTCCGTTTCGTCCAAGACCGGGGAAGCGGCGACTCGATAGTGTCCATCCCGCGGCGATTCGCGCCGAACTCAAGGAGACTCCCAAGATGCTCGCCACTCTCGCCCTCGCCCTGCTCGCCGCCGGTCCCGCCGACCTCGCTTTCATGAAGGGCGCCTGGGAGGGCGGCCGGCCGGGGATGAAGTTCGAGGAACGATGGACCGAGGAGGCCGGGGGATTGATGCTGGGCGTCGCGCGCACGGTCAAGGGTGAAAAGGCGATCGGCTTCGAGTTCCTGCGCATCGAGTTCCGCGCCGACGGGATCTTCTACGTCGCCCAGCCCGGCGGGAGACCGAAGACGGAATTCAAGCTCACGGCCTCGGACGGAAAGTCGGCGACATTCGAAAATCCGGCGCACGACCACCCGAAGATGATTCGGTACACCCGGATCGAGGACGGGTCTCTCAGGGCTGAACTCGACGGCGCCGAGGGAAAGCAGTCTTTCGTCTTCAAGCCCGTGACCCGATAGTTAGACCCATGCCTAAAACTGCATGATTCAGTGAGTGCTATGCTCTAATCAGATGACAAAGGCGCATCCGCGCCGGTGCTGTCATCTGGTTTGGAGATGAGGATGGACCTGCGTCAACTGGAGATGTTTCGCGCGGTGGCCGAGGAAGGCACCTTCACCAAGGCGGCCCGACGGGTGCATGTCACCCAGTCGGCGATCAGCCGCCAGATCAAGCTTCTCGAGGAGGAGCTCGGCAGCGTGGTCCTTCATCGCGGCCAGAAGCGGGTGGCCCTCACCGCATCGGGCGATCTGCTCCTGAAGACGGTTCACCGCGTGCAGCGCGAGCTTCAAGAGACGGTCTCCCAGATCTCCGAGACCCGGACCTTGAACCGCGGCTCGTTGAGCCTCGCGGGAGGCATGACCGTTTGCATGTACATCCTGCCTCCTGTCCTCAAGCGCTTTCGCGCCCTCTACCCCAAGGTCGACCTGACGGTTACGAATGCGCCGACTTCCACCGTCCTCGACAGCCTGCGGCGGCACGAACTCGACCTGGCGCTTCTACCCTGCCCATCGTGGGCGACGATCTCCAGGTGCGTCCCGCGCTGCGGGAAGAGATGGTGTTGGTCACCGCCCCCGGCCACCCGCTCTCCAGGAAGCGCCCGGTGGCTCCCGAGGATCTTGCCAAGCATCCCCTCATCCTCTATGAGGCGGGCTCGAACACCCGGCGCGTCCTCGACGACTTCTTCCTCGAAGAGGGTGTCGCGGTGCGCGTGGCCATGGAAACCGAGAATGTCGAGATCATCAAGGCCATGGTGAGTCATGGCCTCGGGGTCAGCATCATCCCCTTCGCGGCCGCGGCCAAAGACGTGAAGGCCGGGCGTCTGGCCTATTCGAAACTCCGGGGACGCAAGCTCTATCGCGAGACGGGCTGGGTCTACATGAAGTCGGACTATGTTCCAAAGACCGTCTCCGAGATCCTTCGCGTCTTCGATTCCGTGAAGGACAAGTACCTCCACGCGATCCCCGGGGCTTAGCTAGACGATCTCTTCCGGCGCCGGATAGAGGGGGGTCACGGCACTCTGATCCTCCTCGCCGGTGCGGATCCGGTAGACCTTCTCGACCGGGAGGACAAAGACCTTGCCGTCCCCGACCTCGCCGGTGCGGGCTGAGGCGAGGATCGCCTGCACGGTGGGTTCGACGAAGTGGTCGCTCACCCCGATCTCGATGCGCACTTTCTCCGACAGCTCCATCCGGACCGTGGTGCCCCGATACGTTTCGACGTGCTCGATCTCGCCTCCGTGACCCTGCACGCGGGAGAGAGTCAGCCCGCGCACCTCGGCGCGGAAGAGAGCCTCGAGGACTTCGCTCAGCTTGTCGGAGCGGACGATCGCCACCACGAGCTTCATGACCGGCCCCCTGCGGCTTCAAGGCCGGCGGGAACCGACACGGACTCCGCGGTTCTCGGCAGCGCGTCGCGGAGGATCAGGAGGGCGCCTTCGCCGCGAACGTAGGCCTCTTCGCCGTGCTGGCTGACATCGAGACCGATACCCTCATCGCGCTTCGACACGCGCAGCGGAACCACCAGATCGACGAGCTTGAGCAAGGTCCACGAAGCCAGAGCGCTGTAGGCGGCGACCACGAGGACGGCCACGAGCTGGATTCCGAGCTGCCGCGCGTTTCCGGCCAGGAGTCCATCCACCGGGGATCCCCAGGCCTTCTCCGCGAACACGCCGGCGAGAAGCGCGCCCACCGCACCGCCGAGGCCGTGAGCCGCCACCACATCGAGCGAGTCGTCGAGGCGCGTTCGCGCGCGCCACAGCAGTCCGAAGTAGCTGGGCACGGCGGCCAGGGCGCCGATCACGATCGCCGAGATGGGGCTCACCAGTCCGGCCCCGGGTGTGATGGCGACAAGGCCCACGACCATTGCGGTCGCGGCGCCCACCGCGGTGACTTTGCTCGTGCGGTGCAGGTCGAGCAGCGTCCAAACCACGAGCGTGCCGGTGGGTGCGAGGAGCGTGTTCGTGAACGCGATGGCGGCGGTGGTGTTGGCGCCAAGGGCGCTGCCGGCGTTGAAACCGAACCACCCGAACCAGAGCAGGCCCGCGCCGAGGAGAGTGAAGGGCACGTTGTGGGGAAGGATGGCCTGGCGGGCGTAGTCCTTGCGGGCGCCCATCATCACCGCGGCCACGAGTGCGGCCACCGCGGCGTTGATGTGCACCACGGTTCCGCCCGCGAAGTCGAGCGCGCCGAACGTACTGAGGAAGCCGCCGCCCCAGACCCAGTGCGCGACCGGCGCATAGACGAGGACGCTCCACAGCGTGATGAAGGCCAGGTAGGCGGGGAATCGCATGCGCTCGGCGATGGCTCCGGAGATGAGCGCGGCGGTGATGATCGCGAACGTCCCCTGGAAGGCCATGAAGAGAATGTGGGGAATCGTCCCCTGGGCTTCGATGCCCACGCCCGAAAGGGCCGCCCAGGAGAGGCCGCCCACAAACCCCGAGCCCTTGGAGAAGGCGAGTGAGTAGCCGACCAGCGCCCACGCGAGCCCCACGAAGCCGAGAGCGGAAATGCTCATCATCATCGTATTGAGCGCGTTCTTTCCGCGCACGAGACCTCCGTAGAAGAAGGCCAGGGCCGGTGTCATCAGGAGCACCAGGGCGGTGGAAATCAGGATCCAGGCGGTATCAGCAGCATTGAGTGGGCTTGCCACTATTAATCTCCTCGATTTAAATCTAATCTAGATTAGTTTAGAGATTAATTCTAGCAAGATTAAAATTACAAGGTTCGCGGGGAGATCCGGCCTCTTGATGGTGAAGTGTTCGTTTGCGGACGCCCGGCGTCCAAAGACGGAAGGCTGGACGGTCCATGGCCCTGTATTGGGCTTATTCAGCGATGGCACAGGCCTTGAATGAGAGCGGCCATGCAGAACGACCTACGCCTCGCGATTCGAAGCCTGCGCCATCGTCCCGGCTCCACCGCGCTCGCGGTCGCAGCCCTCGCGCTCGGGATCGGGGCGAATGCCGCGATCTTCAGTTTCGTGCAGGGAATTGTGCTTCGGCCCCTGCCCTATCCTGATCCGGACCGGATCGTCGATCTCGCTGAAACCGACCGTCGCTCGAGCGACGCGGGAGCGGTTTCGCCTCGCGACCTCGCGGACTTCAAGACCCTCGACACCATCTTCGCCAGCCTCGCGGGCTTCGAGCGGGGCGGGAAGAACGTTTCCTTCGTCGGCTCGCCCGAGCGCCTCAGCGGTCTGTCGGTCGAGCCCTCCTACTTCGACGTCCTGGGAGTCCATCCCTCGATCGGTCGAGCGCTCGCCCCCGGCGAGGACACGGCGGGCCGCGACGATGTTGTCGTCATCAGCCATCGCGTTTACGGGTCCCGATTCGATCGAAGCCCGGCGATTCTGGAGAAGTCCATCCTCATGGACGGCCGGCCTCACCGGATCGTGGGGGTCATGCCGCGTGATTTCCGGACCCCGGAGGAACTCTCCGCCGCGCTCCAGGTCGACTACTTCGTGCCAGAGGTGGTGCCCGACGACATGCGGGACAATCGCAGCGAGCACATTCTGAGCGTCATCGGGCGGCTGCGCGCGGGCGTGAGCGTCGAGCAGGCGAACGTGGCTCTCGCCGAAATCATGACGCGGATCGCGCGCGCCGAACCCGAAACCAAGCGCGAGGTCCGGGCTTTCGTGCGAAGTGGTCAGGAAGTCCTCTCGGGTTCGCTTCAGACCCCCATGATGCTTCTGCTCGGCGCGTCCGCCCTCATCTTTCTCATCGCCTCCGTGAACGTCGCGAGCCTGCTCGCCGCGCGCGCGGTGGAAGAGAGTCGGGACGTCGCCGTTCGCATCGCCCTTGGGGCCTCCCGCGGCCGGGTGGTTCGCGAGTCGCTGGCTCGAAGCCTGGTTCTCGCCGCTGCTGGATGCCTGGCGGGGTTGCTCCTCGCTTTAGCTCTCGAGCGCATGCTCCTCGCCTCGGCGCCGGCGCGCACGCCCCGTCTTTCAGATATCGGGATCGACCTGCCCGTGATCGGCGTCGCCTCGCTGCTCTCCCTCCTGGGTTCCGCCGTGTTCGGCCTCCTCCCGGCGCTTCTCGTCTCACGTTCGCGCGCCACCGAGGCGTTGCGCGCGGCACCGCGAGGGGCCGTGGGTCGAAAGGGCCGGCTGGGGCGTGGAGCCCTCGTCGCCCTTGAAGTCGGTCTGGCCGTGCTCCCGCTTGTGGGCGCCGCGCTTCTTGTGCGCAGCTTCGCGGAGTTGCGCGGAGTGGACCTTGGTTTCGAGACCGAGCGCGTTCTGGTCGCCAACCTGCCCCTGCCGGCGGAGCGCTATTCGACCGGCGAAGCGCGGTTTGGTTTCTTCCAGGCGCTCACCGAACGGGCTCGCGCGATCCCCGGGGTCGAGGCGGTTGGTTTCGCAAATCGTTTCCCCCTTCGCGGCGGATGGGAGAGCGGTCTCGACTTCGACGGCGACACGGCCGAAGCGAACCACTCCGCCGCGTTCCAGGCGATCGGCGGCGATTACTTCAGAGCGCTCGGCGTCTCCCTGCTGCGTGGCCGGGCTTTCGGTCCCTCGGATGAGAAAGGCGCGCCGGGAGCGGCGGTGGTGAACGAGGCCTTCGTGCGCAAGTTCCTCGCGAGCCGTGGGGAGCCGCTTGGCCAGCGTTTTCGTCGGGGCCCCGACCGGCCGTGGATCACCGTGGTGGGGGTTGTCTCCGACCTGCGCCGCGAGGGGTTGACCGGGGCGCTCGACCCTCAGGTGTATCTCGCCGCCGCCCAGACCGACCTCTACCCGGTGCGGCTCTCCGATCTGGCGCTGCGCGTGGCCGGTGATCCGGCCGGGGTGATCAAGCCCCTTCAAACCGCGGTGTGGTCGATCGATCCCGAACAACCCCTCGCGAACGTGCGCACGCTGGCGGAGATCATCGATACCAGTCTGTCGGCTCGACGGTTTCAGACGATTCTGCTGACCCTCTTCGCGGGGCTCGCGGTGGCGCTTGCCCTTGTCGGCGTGTACGGTGTTGTGAGTGCGATGGTGGCCCAGCGCACTCAGGAGATTGGTCTAAGGATGGCTCTCGGCGCACGAGCCTCCCAGGTCGCGCGCATGATCGTCGGGGAGTCGCTCATTCCGTCTGCCCTCGGTCTCGTCGCCGGATTGATCGGGGCGGTTGCCATGGCGCGGGCCATGTCCGGCATGGTCTTCGGGATTTCCACAATCGACCCGATCACTTTCGCGGCGGCTCCTGTCGCTTTGGTCGTCGCCGTGGTTCTCGCGAGCCTGAACCCAGCGCTCCGCGCCGCCCGCGTCGAACCCACGGCCGCCCTGCGGGATCTCTAGCAGGGTGCTGAAGAACGGCTGTTCTTCGCGAAAAGTGTGGGTTGCGATGCGTCTCTTCGTTGTCCGTCATTCCGGCGAAAGCCGGAATCCAGGCGAATCACTGGGACCGGCTCGCCGGGCAGCGTCTCGACAGCATCGCGTTTGACCACAGGGGGCATCTTAGGCGTCTCGATTTCTACGCGGAGGCCATCTCCGGCTCCAGGCGAGCCATCCGAACGAGGTTGTAGGCAGCGGCGGTGAGGTTGGCCACGAGATTTGTTCTTAGAACGCCGCGGAATCGGGTCCGTCTGAAGTTCCCAATCGTTTTGATCCAGCCGAAGCACCCTTCAATCAAGCGCCGTCGCACCGACGAGATGTCGTATCCCGTGTGTCGCGTGGTGCGCCCGTCGATCGCTGATCGTCGGTGCAGAACCTGCGCGACGTGTGGAGTCACTCCGGCGTCTCGAGTCAGCGCGATGAATGCTCTGGTGTCGTAGGCACGATCAGCCCCAACCGTGCTCCCGGGCTTGAGATCCTGAATCTGATCGATCGCCGCGTCCCGCTCAGCGCTTCCGTTCGCGATGCCCGCATCGAGCTTGAGCAGCAGCCCGTTCCGGTTCTCCATCAAGCCAGACGCGTTGAAACACAACTTCGCTTCGCGCCCGTTGCCCTTGCGCGCCAGGCGCGACTCTGGATCCGTCTTCGATTCATGCGTGTCATTGGAGCGTTTCTCACCTCGAAAGTCGCTCCAGCCGTTGCTGTCCGAAGGCGTGTCGTCATCCTTCTTCTTGAAGCTCTTCATCGACGCCCACGCTTCAATCAACGTCCCGTCAACCGAAAAGTGATCTGACGACACCATGCGGCGCAGACTCGCGCTCTCAACCACCGAGGCCAGAAACATCTGCCCAATCTCGTTGTCGATCAGGCGCTTCCGATTCTTCGAGAACGTCGAAGCATCGAAGGCCGGCTCGTCCATCTCCATGTCCAGGAACCAACGGAACAGCAGGTTGAAATCGAGCTGTTCGCAGAATCCCCGGTCGCTTCGAACCGTGAACAGCGCGATCAAGATCTGAGCCTTGAGCAGCCGCTCGGGAGGAATCGACGGCCGGCCCGACTGCGAATACATCGCTTCGAAGGTGCCGTGCATCCGCGCGAGCGCTTCGTCCGCCAACGCCTTGATTCGCCGGATCGGGTGGTCTCTGGCGATTCGATCCTCCAGGCTCCCCGTCATCAACATTGACCGTTGTTCTCGGTTCTGTCCGCGCATCCTCAATGTTAATTGAGCACTCGCAAATTCGATCCCTTTTTCAGCACCCTGCTAG
>JANNJB010000125.1:0-6851 GCA_031405615.1 Vicinamibacteria bacterium
GATTTGGGTCGCACCCGGGGGGGCGTACCCCGAGGGGAGGCTTCGCGCTGCCCCGAGGGCAGGCTTCGCGCTCGAGAGCGAGTCACAACAGTCCGTCTGCGAGTTCGCGGTTCGCGAGGCGGGTAAGGAGCACACGATTCCCTCGTGACGGGTCCAAGTGCGACGCACCCGCCGTGGCCCGAGGCCAGGCTGGCGCGCTCCCCGATGGGGCGAGCCCACATCAGCGGTCGGCCCCGCGGGCCACCACTACCAAGCCCGCCGAGGATCGCTTCGTGGCCCAAGGCCAGGCGTCGCCCTGCCCTGCGGGCAGCGCTCGCGCTCGCTTCGCCTTCCGACGGGCTCCTCGCGATGACGTCGTGGGGTTTCTCTCTTCAGTCACGGACCTTGGTCCGTGGACCGACTCGCGATGACGTCGTGGGGATGCGGAGCAGCCGATCATGTGACCTGGGAGCATGCGGGCCATTTTGAAGAAATGCCTTGACAGGTCCGCGGTCATCTGCCCTACACTCAGTCCAATTATTTGAATGACTCGAAAACGAGTCGTTCCCTGCCGCATCAGCTCAGGCGGCTCAGACCCCACCTACGGCCATTTCCACCGTTCATGATCATGAATCCCTTGAAGGAGAAGTGCATGAGTATTGTGAAGCGTCTGTCGTTCGGCCTTCTGGTCCTGCTGGTTTGCGCGATGCCCGCGCAGGCCCAGACCACGTCCATCGTCGGCACGGTCGTTGATGCGGCCGGCGCGGTCGTCCCCGGCGCTTCGATCGTGGCGAAGAATCCCCGAACGGGGACCACGTTCGAGGCCGTCTCCTCGAGCAACGGCAACTTCACGATCCCCGCGGTGCCGACCGGCGTCTACACCGTCACCGTCACCCTCTCCGGCTTCAAGAACTTCGTCCTGACGGATGTCGTCGCGAACGTGGGCGGACCCGCCTCGGTGCGCGCGAGCCTCTCGGTCGGCGGTCAGGAGGAGACGATCACCGTCGAGGCGAAGTCCGAACTCATCCAGACCCAGTCTTCCGCAGTCTCGACCACCATCGACGCTCGGCAGATCACCACTCTTCCTCTGACCACCCGCGCGGCTCTCGGTTTCGTGACCTTCCTCCCCGGCGTCAGCACGCCCGGCGGCAACCGCGACTCGATGATCAATGGTCTGCCCCAGAGCCAGATCAACATCACCCTCGACGGCATCAACGTCCAGGACAACACACTCAAGGGCGACCGCGGCGGCGACGGTTTCTTCGCCATCGTCGACCCCCGCATCGACGCCGTCGATGAAGTCACGGTCTCGATGGCGGGGATCGGGGCCGAGAGTTCCGGCCAAGGCGGCGTTCAGATCCAGTTCGTCACCCGCTCCGGCACCAATACCCTCAAAGGAAGCCTCTACCACTACCTGCGGAAAGACTCATTCAACGAGTCCACTTTCTTTAACCAGCAGAACAACGTCGCGAAGGCGAAACTGAAGCAGAACCAGCTTGGCCTCTCGATCGGCGGACCGATCCGCATTCCAGGCATCTTCGATGGCCGCAACAAGGCGTTCTTCTTCGTCAACTGGGAAGAGTTCCGCCAGCCCTCGGACGTCACCCGCGATCGCACCATCCTCACCTCGGCCGCCCAGCAGGGCATCTTCACCTACGTGGTCGCCGGTCAGACCCGCCAGGTGAACCTGCTCCAACTCGCGGCCTCGCAAGGTCAGCTCGCCACCACGGATCCCATGATCGCGAAGATCCTGAGCGACATCCGCGCCGCGACCGGGACCACGGGGACCGTTACGAACCTGCCCGATCCGGCGTTTCAGCGCTACTCCTACAACGTGCCTGTCCAGTCTCGCCGTACCTATCCCACGGTCAGGCTCGACTGGGATATCACCGACAAGCACCGCGCAACCCTGACCACGAACTATCAGGACTTCTCTGACTCGCCGGACACCCTCAACGGTTTCGAGCCGATGTTCCCGGGCTTCCCGGCTTTCGGAGGACAAGGCTCCGAGCGCGTGGGCGGCAGCGCCTCCCTGCGCTCGACCCTCGGCGCCAACCTCGTCAACGAGTTCCGCATCTGCGGAAGCGGCGCGCCGGTCAAGTTCTTCGCGGAGCAGAATGTGGGGATGTGGAAGGGCACGCCGGTCGCGGACCAGGGCGGCTTCCAGCTCAACTTCGGCGCGGCGCCCCTCAGCATCACCAACGCATCCACGGCGCCCAATCCTCAGTCGCGCAACGCATCCACCAAACTCATCGAGAACAAGGTGAGCTGGCTCAAGGGCAACCACAGCCTGAATTTCGGCGGCTCGTTCACCGAGATAAATGTCTGGGGCAAGTTCCAGGGTCTCGTTCCCACCGTCAACTTCGGCCTGGTCGCCGGCGACCCTGCGATCGCGCTTTTCAACGCCGCGAACTTCCCGGGCGCTTCGGCCACGAACATCAGCGTGGCCCAGCAGCTTTACTCCATCCTGACCGGCCGCATCACCTCAATCACCGGCAACGGAGGCCTCGATGAAGCGACGGGTACCTACAAGTACATGGGCGAGCGGCGTCAGGCGGGCCGCCTGCGCGACATCGGCTTCTTCCTCCAGGATAACTGGCGCATCCGGCCGAACCTCTCGTTGAATCTCGGCCTGCGCTACGAGATTCAGACGCCCTTCTCAGCCTCGAACAGCAACTTCTCTACGGCGAGCATCGATGCGGCTTTTGGGGTTTCCGGTCTGGGCTCTGGATGCAACCCGAGCCAAGTGACCCCGCAAAGCTGCAACATTTTCAAGCCCGGCACGCTCCAGGGCTCGAAGCCCGTGTTCACGCAGCTTTCGGAAGGCGTCAAGGCCTACAACTCGGACCTCAACAACATCGCGCCGAGTATCGGCTTCAACTGGTCGCCCTCGGCGAGCGACGGCTTCCTGCGCACGATCCTGGGCGAGCCCGGCGATTCGTCGATCCGCGGCGGCATCTCCCGCTCGTACAGCCGCGCCGGCATGACCGACTTCACCACTCCCTTTGGCAACAACCCGGGCCTCACGGTCACGGCTACCAAGTCGGCGGAGCTCGGCAATCTCGGCGCGCTTCCGCTTCTCCTTCGCAACAGCGCTCTCCTCGGCCCTCCCGCCTTCCCGGAGAAGCCGGTCTATCCGATGACGGATGTGGTCACTCAGGATGTCAACACCTTCGATCCGAACATCAAGACGCCCTACTCCGACTCGTGGTCGATCGGATTCCAGCGCGCGCTCGGCAAGAACATGGCGTTCGATCTCCGCTACGTCGGAACCCGCAGCCGCGACCTGTGGCGCGTCTACGACTACAACGAGGTCAACATCTCCGAGAACGGTTTCCTGAATGAATTCCGGCTCGCCCAGGGGAACCTCCGGGCCAACATCGCGGCGGGTCGTGGCGCCAACTTCCGCTACTTCGGTCCGGGCACCGGCACCTCGCCGCTGCCGATCTTCCTCGCCTACTTCTCGGGCGTACCCGCGTCCCAGGCCGGCGATCCGTCGCGCTACACGGCGACCACGTTCACCGACAACACTTTTCTGACCCCGCTGGCGACGTTCAACCCGCAGCCCCGTACCGCCGCCAACGCGCTCGACGCCGACGCGGCGCGGCGTACGAACGCGCTTCTCGCCGGACTGCCTGCGAACTTCCTGGTTGCGAACCCGGACCTGCTCGGCGGCGCGAATGTGACCGGCAACGGCGGCGGCACCAACTTCCACTCGGTCCAGCTCGAAGTCCGACGCCGGTTCTCGAGCGGCTTCTCGGTGAATGCGAGCTACGTCTTCGCGAAGCAGAAGGAACTCGCCTTCTACGGCTTCCGCGAGGGCTTCAAGTCGAGAGTGGACGCCGGCGCCGAGGGAGGCGTCGTCCATGCCGGCAAGGCATTCTGGTCCTTGGAACTGCCGGTCGGCAAAGGCCGTCGTTTCCTCGGAAACGCGAACGGGGTCGTCGATCGCATCCTCGGCGGATGGCAGCTTCATGGCTCGATTCGCATGCAGACCGGTCAGCAGGTGGACCTCGGCAACGTTCGTATGGTGGGCTTCGACGCGAAGGAGCTCAAGAGCATGTTCAAGGTGCGCACCGTCGACAACGCCTCGGGAACGCTGCCCAGGAAGCGTGTCTTCATGCTGCCTCAGGCGGTCATCGACGAAACCGTCAAGGCGTTCAGCGTGAGCGCCACGAGCCCTACCGGCTACGGCGCGCAGGGCCCGCCCTCCGGCAAGTACTTCGCCCCGGCCAATGGCCCTGATTGCATCGAGGTCTCCGCCGACGACCTCGCGGCGACCAACGACGGGTCCGGCGCTTGCGGGACTCGTTCCCTCGTGGTCGCCGGGCCGATGTTCAGGAACGTCGATCTGAGCCTCACCAAGATGATCCCGGTCGTTGGGCGCACACGCCTCGAGTTCCGGGTGGAGGCGCTGAACGTCTTCAACCGGCCCAACTTCGTGCCCGTGGGCGGCATCGTCAACAATGCCTCCGGTCTTGGATCGAACCCGAACAGCTACGAAGTGACGGGCCTGACCGGCGCGAACACGTCGCGCACCGTGCAGCTCGTCTCCCGCTTCAGCTGGTAACCGCCTGGGTCGTTCCTGTAAGTCAACCATGTCCGGCCTCTCAAGAGGCCGGGCAGATCTCGAGGATCGGCGTGATGGAGTGGGGCCTGTGCTGATGTGGGTCGCAGGCGGCCGAGGCGTTGGGCGCGAGTCGCAAGAGTCCGTCAGCGAGGTTTGCGTCCAACGAGCCGAGTAAGGAGGCACACGATTCCGAAGTTTCGTAGACCCAGTGCCGACGCACGAGGCGTCCGCGGCGCCGCGAGCCCACATCGGCGCCAGGCCCCACGGGCCACCGCTTCCAAGCCGGCCTACTCCCGCGACCTTCGGTCCGCTTCGCGGAACCGATCTGCCAGGGCCTTCACGAAGGCGCCCGCCCACGTCTGCAACCCGAGCGTCTGCGACAACGTCTTGCCCGTAACCACGCGAACCTCGAGCGGCTCCAGCGCCTCGACGGTGGCGCTGCGCGGCACATCCGAGAACACCGCGGTCTCGCCGAACACGTCGCCCGGCCCGAGTTCGCGAAGAACCACACGCTTCCCCTCGCTCATGACCGTCACCGCGCATCGCCCGGTCACGATCGCAAATGCCTCGTCGCCCGATTCGCCCTCGCGCACCACGATGGCGCCCTGTTCGTACTTCCGCCGCGGTGCTCGCTCCTCGCCCCGCTGGAACGCCACCACATCGCGCTGCAGATCGATCACGCTCTGATATCGGTCCTGCGGCCGGGCCGCCATCGCCTTCATCGCGATCGCCGCGAGGGCCGGCGGAATCGCGCGGTGGGGGGCCCGTTCCATGGGCGGAACGATGGCGCCGCGTATCGCCGAGGTGAGGACCGCCACCACGGTCTTGCCCGAGTGAGGCCGCTGCCCGGTCAGGATCTCGTACAACATCGCGCCCAGAAGGAACACGTCGGTCATCTCTGAGATGTGGGCGTCGATCCGCAGCGCCTGTTCCGGGCTCATGTAGGAAGGTGTGCCGGTCGAGGCATCTTTCGGGGACAACGACATCAGGAGCCGCGGCTGTTCCGGACCCGGCCGGTAACGCGCGATGCCCCAGTCCTCCACGTACACCTGACCGAAGGGACCGAGCATGATGTTGTCCGGCTTCAGGTCCAGATGGATCACATTCCGCGAGTGCGCGAACGCGGCGGCGTCGCACACCTTCACGAAGATCGACAGCACCGCGTCGAGCACCTCGGCCGGCCAGGGAGGGCGGGGAAGCGATCCCAGGTAACTCGTGAGCGTCCGACCCTCGATCAGCTTCATCACCAGGGACAGGGCGCCGTCCGCGCCCTTCGCCAGGCGATAGACGGGCGCGATGTTGGGATGATCGATGAGTGCCGTGATCCGCGCTTCGTCCACGAACTTGCGGGCGAGGAATTCGTTCTTGGTGAGCGACGGCAGCATCACCTTGATGGCGACGAGGCGCTGAAGGTCCGGGTCGAAGGCCTTGAGCACCGCGCCCATGCCGCCTCGCGCCACCTCCCCGAGGTCGGTGTAGGGCGAGGGGAGGATGTGCGCGGGCTGGGGCCGCGCCTGCCCGGGCTCGGCTTCCGTCTCGACGAAGACCTCGGTTTGGGCTTTCTCGGCGGCCTCGTGTTCCACCGCGATGGTGCGCGCGATGACCTCGATCTCATCGTCGGTCTTGAGCGTGATGTCGGAAGGAAGCACGGAGGGGAGTGTATTCGGTCGCCAAGGGGGCGTTCCACTCGCCGCCCACGTGGTTTCGGGCCGCCTTGTGATCTACTTCCGCTCTCATGCGCGCCACCGACCTCCGCGGCATCCTCCGCTACGTCCCCCAGTTCCGGGAGAAGACGTTCGTCGTGGCCATCGACGGGGCGATCGTCGAGGACGAGAACTTTCCGAACCTGCTCATGGACGTGGCCGTCTTGTGGTCGCTCAACGTCCGCGTCGTCCTCGTTCACGGCGCCGCCGCCCAGATCCAGGCGCTCGCGGACAAGACCGACTCCGAACCTTCCGATCTCGAAGGCTCCGGCGTCACCGACGCCGAGACACTGCAGTTCGCCCTGACCGCGGCGAACCGCCTCACTCACGAACTGCTCGAAGGCCTGAGCGCCGCCGATCTGCGCGGGGCGTCGAGCAACGCGGTGATCGCGCATCCGCTCGGGATCCTTCGCGGCGTCGACCATCTCTTCACCGGCCGCATCGAACGCATCGACACAGAGTTCATCCAGAAACTCATCGCGAGCGGGATCGTTCCCGTGATCCCGCCTCTCGGCATGGACGGCGATGGTCACAGTTACCGCGTGAACTCCGACTCGGTGGCGCTCGAAGTCGCGAAAGCGCTCGGCGCGGTGAAGCTC
>JANNJB010000126.1:0-12330 GCA_031405615.1 Vicinamibacteria bacterium
AAACGACTTCGAAAGGAACAGGGTGGCCGCGGCGCCAAACGAGAGGCCGCCTTTGGCATCGAGAGAAGGAGATTCCCTGACGTTCAAGCGCGCGAGCTGGAGCTGCGGCGACCCGCCGGTGAACTTGAAGGTCTGCTTGTACGTCGGAATGGCGGGACCGGTGAAGATCGCGACTTCGACGCCCGCCGCCTCGGCCAGGGGTGCGGCAAGGGGGATGGCGAGGAGACCACCCAGCAGTCGACGAATCGCGAGTTTCTTGATCATGCGACCAGCATAAAGGCACGATGCCGAACGTCTGGACACTGGCGCCCGGGTCTTGTGACGAACGCCACTAGCTAGGAGCCTGCGCGGCAGCGAGGCTCCTGGCCCCCAAGGGGCGGCTTCGCGCTCCACCAGACGGCGTTCGTCCGCGTGTCGAAGGGACTCGCGGCCGTCGCGTGCGATTCCTTACGAAGAGCGGGTCCGGACTCGTCGAGCCTGGCCGCTGAACCGTCGCCGGTACACGGTGGGCGGCAAACCGAAGCGGCGCTCGAACGCGCGCCGGAACGAATCCGCACTGGCGAACCCCACCGAGGCGCCCACGGAGTCAATGGGAGAGGTCGTGGAGGTGAGTCTTCTTTGCGCTTCCGCCAGACGCAGGTTCTCGACGTAGTGCCCGGGAGTCTGCTTGAAGGCCCGGAAGAAGCGCCGGCTGAATTGCCTTGGCGAGAGGCTTGCCCGTTCGGCGAGCGCTTCGACCGAGAGATCCTGTCGCAGGTGGCCCCGGATCCACGGTCCCAGAGCGGCAAGGGCGTCCTTCGATTCGACCTGGAAACGAAGGGGCTCCGAATACTGTTCCTGCCCGCCGGACCGCTTGAGGTAGACCACCATCTCTCTCGCCGCGTGAAGGGCCACCTCCGACCCGTAGTCCTCCTCAACCATGGCGAGGGCGAGGTCAATGCCCGCGGTGACTCCCGCCGACGTGTAGAAAGGCCCGTCCTTGACGTAAAGCAGATCGTTCGCCATGCGAAGCAGGGGAAACCTCTCCGCCACCAGATGAGACCAGCGCCAGTGGGTGGTGACCCGCCGGCCATCGAGAAGACCCGTGGCCGCGAGCCCATAGATGCCCGTGCACACCGACCCGATCCGGCGGATTTCACCCGCGCGGCTTTTGATCCAACGGACGACCCGGACCTGGGTTCGCGGGTTGCGCAGGCCCTTGCCCCCGGGCACGATCAGAGTGTCGATGGCGCCCGCTTCCTCGAGGGCCTGGTGCGGCTTGAAGATGATCCCGGATTCGGAACGGAAGAGTCTCTTGTTCACCCCCAGGATCGTGATCGTATAGCCCGGCCGAGACCCGTCGCCATCCTCGACAAGGGCCGAGGCGAAAGCCTCCGCGGGTCCGACCAGATCGATGGCGTTGACTTCATCAAAGCCGATCAGCGCCACTCGCCGTGGTTTCATGACCTTCGATCCTCCCACAGGCCGGGAGCCGTTCGCAATGCTGAACAAGTCTGAAAATGTCGGATCAAGATCATTGCTGACGTCTTGATGGTCAGCTATTTTCAGTGCATGGCTCGCCTGCTCTCACTTGTTCTCGTCGTATCGCTCATCCTGCCCGCAACTGCAAACCCCGCTTCGCCGCGGGACGCACTGGTGGTTTCTGCGGCCTGGGTCGCGAAGCGCCTGAAGGATCCAGCCCTTGTCCTGCTCCATGTGGGCGACCGGGCCGACTACGCCTCCGGCCACATCGAAGGGGCGCGCCAGGTGTCCTTGCCGGACATTTCGGTCTCCGACCGCACCGGGCTCGGCAGCGGACTGACGCTCGAGATGCCGGACGCTGCGACCTTGCGGGAGAAGTTCATGTCGCTCGGCATCTCCGATGACTCGAGAATCGTTGTCTACTTCGGGAACGCCCCGTTTCAGTCCGCCACTCGCGTTGTCTTCACCCTCGACTACGCGGGTCTGGGAGAGCAGACGTCTCTTCTCGATGGCGGCCTGGCCGCCTGGGTCCGGGAGGGCCGGGCCCTCACAGGCGTGGTTCCCGAGGTTCCGCGAGGGCGGCTCAAGCCTCTGACGATCCGACCCCTTGTGGTGAGCAAGGAAGAAGTGAAACCGAGCACGGGCGCCCGCGCGCGTGTGATTGTCGACGCCCGCCACGAAGAGTTCTACAGCGGCGCCCGGTCGGGCGGCGGGATGCTTGGCTCGCATCGCGCCGGCCATATTCAGGGCGCCGTGAGTCTTCCTTTCACCGAGTTGACCGACGCCCGGCTCATGCTTCATTCGCCCGAGGAACTCGCCGCGCGTTTCGCGAGCGCGGGCGTCAAACCCGGCGACACCGTTCTTGCCTATTGCCATCTTGGCCAGCAGGCAACCGCGGTGCTCTTCGCGGCGCGGACGCTTGGCCACAAGGTCTTGCTCTACGACGGCTCGTTCGAGGACTGGACGCGCTTCGCGGAGTATCCGGTGGTGAAGCCTTGAAACGTCACGTTTTCGGGGCCGCGGTCCTAAACTCGGCCGGTGCGTCGGATCATCGTGGGTGCCGTCTTCTTCGTCGCGGCCTGCGCACCGCCGCCTCCCACGGAACTCGTAGCCCAAGGCGGGGCTCAGATCTACGGCAAGTTGTGCTCGAGCTGCCACGCGCCCGATGGTAAATCCCTCGCGACCATCGCCCCGCCTTTGGCCGGACATGCGGTCAGGATGCTCGAGGCGGGCGGCCGCGGCCACCTCATTCGGATCGTCCTCAATGGAATGGCCGGCCCCATCGAGGTTTCCGGAAAGCGCTACGACGCGATCATGACCCCGCTGCGGTATCTCAAGGATCAACAGGTCGCGGATGTCCTGAACCATGTCCTCACGTCCTGGGGCAACGACACGCTCCTTCCGCGAGACTTCAAGCCGATCACCCCCGAGGAAGTGCGACAGGAGCGTGGCGTCGTCCTCTCGCCCCGGGACATAGCCGCGGAGCGCCCACGTCTGTGAACCTGCGCCGATTCAGCGTCGCAATGGCCTTGCTGGCCATAAGCGTGAGCCTCGGATGCGCCCCCCAAGACGGCACGACGCGCTACCCGCTCAGGGGCAAGATCGAGGGCCTCGACATTCTGGATCGGGAGCTGCTCGTGGCCCACGAGACGATCCCGGGCCTCATGCCGGCCATGACCATGCCGTTCAAGATGCCCGAGGCGACGGGTTTCCTCGCGCGCTTTCAGGGCATGCGACTCGAGCGCCTGCGCCGCGGCGACGTCATTACCGCCACCCTGGTGGTCAAGGCCAACGAGAGCTGGATCGAGAAGGTCAACGTTGTCCGCTACGAGCCGCCCCCGGGCATGAGCGCCCCTGTACCGAAGGAGTCGAAGGAAGGCGAAAGCGTGGTGGACGTTCTTCTCGAGGACCAGGACGGCAAGACTCTTAGGATTTCGGACTACCGGGGGAAGGTGCTGGTCCTCACGTTCATCTACACGCGCTGTCCCATCCCGGAGTTCTGTCCGCGGATGATGAAAAGCTTCCAGGACCTCGAGAACCTGATCGAGACGGATAGCGATCTGCGGGAAAAAGGTCGTCTTCTGAGCGTGAGCTTCGACGTCGAATTCGACCGCCCCGAGGTTCTTCAGGCTTTCGGTTCCGCCTTCGTGAAGGACCGCGGCACGGGCCCCTTCGCGCGCTGGAAACTCGCGACGGGCACCAAAGAAGAAGTGGGCCGACTGGGCCAGTTTTTCGGCCTGGTGTTCTTCAAGGAAGGCGGCGACTTCGCGCATTCCTTAGTCACCGTGGTCGTGGGGCCGGATGGCAAACTCGTGAAGGAGTTTTCGGGCAATGACTGGAGCGTCCAGGAGGCGCACGCCGCCATGCGGCAGGCGATCGGAGCGGGGCCTACTCGGTTCTGAGCGCCACCAGCGGATCGACCGCAGTGGCCCGGAGTGCGGGTCCGAGGCACGCCAGCACTCCCGCAGCCAGGAATGTGAGCAGCACGGAGCCGACGGTTACGGGATCCGTCACCTGCGTGTCGAAGAGATACCCCGACAACAGGTTCGTGAAAGCGTAGGACGCGACGACGCCGAGGAGCAGGCCGGAGATCACGAGCTTCAATCCCTGCTGCACCACCATGCGGAGCACGCTCTTCCGGGTCGCTCCAAGCGCCATCCGAAGGCCGAACTCCTGGGTTCTTTGCGAAACCGAGGTTCCGATGACGCCGCCCAGCCCGGCCATGCTGACGAGAAGCGCCAGACCGGCGAAGATCGCGAGCAGGGCCGCGGTGAGACGCGGCGTCTGGAGATACTCCTCCCGGATTTCTCCCAGCGTCCTGATGTTCTTGATCGGCAGGTCGGGGTCGAGGGCGCGCACGGCGTTCTTGATCAACTGCGCGGCCGAGGCGGGATCCCCCGATGTGCGCACGAGGATCCGTCCGGCGAGCCCCTGGCTTTGTCGGAGGGGCGTGTAGACCTGCGCCACGGACTCGCGGTCGAGCCCAAACTGCTTCACGTCCGCCACCACACCCACCACACTCGCCCAGGTCTGTCCATCGTCGGTGGAGATGCGCGAGCCGAGGGGATCAGAGCCCTCCCAGTGTCGAACCATCGACTGGTTGATCACGATCACGCGATCGGTCTCGACCGCGTCGGTCTCGGCGAAGGCGCGGCCCTGGAGGACGGGAATTCCAAGGGTCTTGAAGTAGTCGGGACTGACGACACGCCCGTCGGTGGCGGGACGTCGGTTCGGGTTGTCCACCACGCGTCCTTCGATCTGAAAGGGAATGGCCGCCGGTTGCAGGGTGCTCAGAGGTATCGCGTTTGTGATCGCCGCGGAGACGACGCCGGGCGCCCCCTGAAGGTTCTCGATGAGCGGGAGATAGAGGCGGAGCTGCGCGGGCGTATCGGGATAACGGGTGAAGTTCGTGAAGACTTCGGCCGACATGACCTGGTCCGCGCGGTACCCGGGATCCACCTTCTGAAGACGGTAGAAACTGGCGAGGAGCAGTCCCGCTCCGGTCAGAAGGACCACGGACACCGCGACCTGGGCCACGATCAGGCCGCCGGTGAGACGCCTGCGGCCGCCGCCTTCACTCGCCCCTTTGCCGCCCTGTTTCATGGCGGTGGCCAGATCCACCTTCGAGGCGAGTGCGGGAAGGATGCCGAAGAAGAGGCCGGTCACGACCGACACGATCATCGTGAAGGTGAGCACGCCGAAATCGACGCTGATCTCGGTGGTGCGCGGGGTGAACCGAGAGACGAAGCGGGTCAACATGCCGAGGGTCGATACCGCGAAGATGAGACCGACCGCGCCGCCCGCGATCGCGATCAGCGAACTCTCGGTCAGGAGCTGGCGGATGAGTCGCCCGCGGTCGGCGCCCAGAGCGCCCCTCAGAGCCAGTTCGCGATCGCGCCTGAGCACCCTTGCCAGAGTCAGGTTCGCGACATTCGCGCAGGCGATCAGGAGGACGAGACCTGTCGTGCCAAGCAGGATGAGGAGCATGGGCCGCGCGTTCTGGGTGAGTTGTTCGCGAACGTCGAAGAGTTGCGCGGTGAAGCCCGAACCCTCGCGATAGACGCCCGGGTTGTCCCTTGCGAACCGGTGACAGATCGTGGTCACGGAGGCCGCGGCGGCTTCACGCGACACCCCGGGTTTGAGCCGGCCGAAGATATTGAGTCCCGCGAAAGCACGGCGGTTCTGCTGGATCTGGGTCTCCGCCGCGGCGCGGAAGGGACAGGCCGAAACCGACATGTAGATGTCGTTCTGGTTCGGATAGTGCGGCACGTTGGGGAGGACGCCGATCACGCGGTGGGGCCGGTTGTTCATCTCGAAGATCTGATCGACGATATTGGGGTCGCCCGAAAACTTCGATTTCCAGTAGGAGTAGCTCAGCACCAGCACGGCCTCAGCTCCCGGTTGATCATCCTCGGGCACGAACGTCCGTCCGAGGATCGGCCGGATGCCGAGGACGTCGAAAAAGTTGTGAGAGACCACACCCGTGCTCACGCGATCCGGCTCGCCCCGCTTGAGGAGGTCGAAGGACATCCCGTGATACTCGACGAGCTGGTCGAACTCCTTCGCCTGTTCGCGATAGTCGTAGTACTCCTTCACGGAAACGCCGGTGTTGGTCCGTCCGGCGAGGGGTGCGGACTGTCGCAGGAGAACCAGCCGGTCCGCGTTGGCCCACGGCAGGGGCTTGAGGAGCACGCCGCTGATGAGGCTGAAGATCGCGGTATTTGCGCCGATGCCGAGGCCGAGAGTGAGAATCGTTATGAGGGCGAATCCCGGAGCCTTCACCAGTGTGCGTAGTCCGTAGCGGATGTCCTTGCCGAGTTCGTCCATGTCGCCTCCGTGGCACGATCCATCGAGGAGCAGCCAGACGGCAAGATAGGCCCCGACCCTCATGTCTCCAATGACGTTGATCCGACACTTTCGGCCGGGTTCAGGAAACCGATCACGCCGGCTTCAGGCGGGGGTTGCGGCAGACCCGGTAAGGTTCCCCGAATGGTGTCGCCTCTTGTCGCCGCCGCCGGACTGTTTGAAGGTTGGCGGCCGGCCACGTGCCTGCCCGAAGACTGCTTTTGCGAGGCGGTTCGTGATTCGCTGGTGCGACAACCGGCGAACACCTGGAGTTCGATGGCCTTCGTCATCGCGGCGGCGTGGATCGTTCTGCGTCTTCGTTCCTCAGACCGGGCGCGAGCCGCTCTCCCAAAGGCCGAAGCCGGGTTGTTCATGGCCGCCCTGGCTCTCGTGGGTTTCGGCAGCGCCTTCTACCACGCGACCCTGACGTTTATCGGTCAGGTGGTGGATGTCGCGGGGATGTATCTGGTGGCCACGTTCATCCTCCTGCACCGGCTCGGCCCGCGCCTCCACCTCCCGCCGATCGGAAGCGTCCTCGTGTTCGTGACCGTGAACGCCGCCCTCATGGCTGCGCAGGTCACCACACCGTCCATGCGCCGTGTCGCGTTCGGCGTCCTGCTCGTCCTCGCCCTCGCGGTCGAATGGCGGTCGTCACGGCGCGGCCGACCCTGGCTCGCTCGTGGCGCTCTGCTCATGATGTTCGCCTTCGTGATCTGGGCGCTCGACCGCGAACGTCTGATCTGCGATCCGGACAGCCTCCTTCAAGGGCACGCGCTGTGGCACGCCCTCGGCGCTTTTGCGGCGACCTGTCTCTTCAGAAGCTACGAAGAGGAGGCAGGAGCCCTTCAAAGCCGCGAAGGCTCCTAGAATCTCCGGATGCCCAGCTTTGCGATCCTGACCTTCGCCCTTCTCCTGCAGGGTCCGCCGGCCCCCACCCTCAAGTACGACATGCCCGAGGGATGGACGAGCAAGCCTGCCTCCTCGAGGATGCGCATCGCCGAGTTCGTGCTTCCAAAGGTCGTGGGCGACACCGAGGATGCGACACTCGTGATCACCTATTTCGGGGGCCAGGGTGGAACGGTCCAGGCGAATTTCGATCGCTGGCTCACCCAGATGACGCAGCCGGACGGCCGCGCGTCGAAGGACGTGGCGAAGACCTCCACTCTGAACACGAACGGGCTGACCCTCACGATCATGGATCTGCCCGGTACCTTCGTCGCGGAGGTCGCTCCCGGTTCGAGCGAACGCCACAACAAGCCCGGCTTCCACCTCAAAGCCGCGGTGATCGAGGGGAAGGGCCCGTTCTTCGTCCGTCTCGTGGGGCCCGCGAAGACGATCGCGAAGTGGGACGCGAGTGTCCAGGCTTTCTTCAAGAGCCTGCGCGCCGAGTAGCCCCGCTTCCGTGCCCGAACTGCCCGAGGTCGAAGCCGCGCGAAAGACCGCGCTCCGCCACCTCAGGGGCCGTCGCATCGTGGGCGTGCGATGCGTGGCTGACGCCATCGTTCTTTCCGGAGCATCGCCGCGGCGCGTCGAGAGGGCTCTGCTGGAGGCGCGTGTCGAGGGCGCGGGACGCTTCGGCAAACACCTCTGGTTCGAGCTCGACCGCAAGCCCTGGCCGGTGTTTCACTTCGGGATGACCGGCCGCTTTCACTTTCTCGGGCCGAAGGCGGAGGCGCCCCGCTTTCTGAAACTCGAATTGACCCTCGATGACGATCGCCGGTTCGCCTTCACCGATCCTCGTCGCTTCGGTCGGCTGCGGCTCGCCGATGACCCAAGAAACGAGCCTCCCCTCAAAGACCTCGGCCACGATCCGCTGTTGGGCCTTCCTCCGGTCGCCGAGCTTGCCGCCCTGATCGGCTCCAGAAAAGCGCCCATCAAGGCGGTTCTTCTCGATCAGTCGCTGTTCGCGGGAGTGGGCAACTGGATCGCCGACGAAGTCCTGTACCAGGCAGGGATTCGGCCGCAGCGCAGGGCCGCCGATCTGTCGAGAATCGAAGTTGTACGCCTCCGAACCACGCTCCTGCGCGTCATCCGCCGGGCCGTGGCCGTGAACGCGGACTCGGAGCAGTTCCCGGAGGGCTGGCTCTTCCACCACCGCTGGGGTCGCGTCGCGGGATCTCTTACATCCGCTGGCGAGTCGATCGTGCACGACACCGTGGGCGGTCGGACCACCGCCTGGGTCCCTTCGAGGCAGTTCTAGTTCATTTTCCCCCTTGACCTTGCCTGTACGGGTAACGTTGAATCACACGAAGGGGCTTCCGGGCGAAGGTCACCCCACGCGAAGTTTGGAGAAAAAGTATGGCCGAGTCGGATAAACCAGCGTCGAGGTTCTCGAGACGCTCCTTCATCAAGACCGCGGGAGCGGGCGCCGCGGTGTCGGGCGTCTCCGCGGGGGCTCAGGAGAAGAAGCCAGAGGTCCTCGGACCGGACGCGTCGACAATCACGCTGAAGGTGAACGGGGTCGCGAGACAGGTGAGCGTGGAGCCGCGGGTCACACTGCTGAGGGCGCTTCGCAACGAACTCGAGATCACGGGCGCCAAGGAGGTCTGCGACCGCGGCGGCTGTGGGGCCTGCACCGTCTTGATGGACGGCCGTATCGTGAACGCCTGCATGCTGATGGCGTGGGACGCGGTGGGGCACGAGATCACCACGGTGGAATCCTTCGGAACGCCGGAAAAACTCTCGCCGATCCAGGCCGCGTTCCTCGAATGCGACGGATACCAGTGTGGTTTCTGTACGCCCGGGATGATCGTGAGTTGCACCGCGCTCCTGAAGGCGAATCCGAAGCCCTCGCTCGATGAGACCAAAGCGGCCCTCGCGGGAAACCTGTGCCGATGCGGAACCTACGGGCGCATCTTCGAAGCGGTCGACCAGGCCGCGAAAACCATGGCTTCGGCCAAACCCGCGGCCCGCCCCGCGAAGAAGGGGGACTAGGTCATGGCTCAGCAACCCGCATCGGCCCCCACCCCTCCTCCCATCCCGACCGTGAAGATGAAGGCGAAGGCCGGCTTCCTTGGCTCGCCGGTCGAGATGGAAATCAATCCCGCGGTGGGCGACCTCAAGCCCTGGGACCTCGACACTCAGTTCGACGTGATGAAGGGTCGCTATCCGCGGCTCGAAGGCCCGCTCAAAGTCACCGGCCGCGCGAAGTACACGTACGACATCAAGCTTCCGGGCATGCTCTGGGGCCGCATGGTCGGCGCCACGGTTCCGCACGCCGAGGTCGTGAAGATCGACACATCGAAAGCCGAGGCGCTCCCGGGCGTGAAAGCAGTATGGACCACCGAATCGCGAACCGTCCGATTCGCCGGCCAGGACGTGGCTGCGGTCGCCGCGACCACGCCCGATATCGCCGAGGATGCCGCCCGCCTCATCGAGATCACGTACAACGAGAAGCCCTTCATCACCGACCTCGAGAAAGCGATGGAGGCCGGTGCGCCTCCCGTCTACTCGCTCGAACAGGTTCCGGGAAATCCGGCGATCCCGAGGAATGGCAACATCCTCGGGCCGCAGACCGGGCGCGGCCTGAAGCGAGGCGACGTCGCGGCAGGGCTTTCCGAGGCCGAGGTCACGGTCGAAGGAACGTATCGCGTCTCCGTCCACACCCACGCGCCGCTTGAAACCCACGGCGTCATCGCTCAGTGGGATGGCGACGAACTCACCATCTACGCCTCCACCCAGGGTGTCTTCACCGTGAAGGAAGGCGTCTCCGAGGCGCTCAAAATTCCAAGGACCAAGGTCCGCGTCATCTGCGAGCACATGGGCGGGGGTTTTGGAAGCAAGCTCGCGCCGTCGGCCACCGGAAGCCAGTTCGCGGTGGTCGCCTGCATCCTCGCGCAGAAAGCCCAGGCGCCGGTGAAGCTGATGCTCGATCGTCGTCAGGAGCATCTGTGCACCGGCAACGCGCCGTCGGCTCTGATCACGGTGAACATCGGGGCGAAGAAGGACGGCACCTTCACCGCGATCCACCATCGTTCGTACGGCTCGGCGGGCATCGCCCCCGGCGCGGGCACCGCGGCGCCGCTTGGAAACCTCTACCAGAACACCGCGAACATCCTCGGTGAAGACCACAGCGTGTTCACAAACGCGGGTCCGGCGGCTCCCCTGCGCGCTCCGGGCCATCCCCAGGGAGCTTTCGCCCTCGAGTCGACGGTTGACGAGCTGGCCGAAAAGCTCCACATGGATCCGCTCGAACTCCGCAAGAAGAACGATCCTTCGCCGGTCCGTCAGATGCAATACGACATCGGGGCGAAGGCGATCGGCTGGGAGCGACGCAACAAGAAGGCGGGCGACGTGCCAGGGCCCCGCAAACGCGGCATCGGGATGGCTAACGGCGAATGGAACGTCATCGCGCGCGGCAGCGGTGTCGGCTGCGAGGTGCGCATCCATCGCGACGGTTCGGTCGAGTGTTTTTCGGGCGCGCAGGACATCGGCAGCGGTTTCCGGACGGCCATGGCCGGGGTCGCGGCTGAGGAACTCGGCCTGCAACCGAAGGACATCACGATGCATGTCGGCGACACGCGCTGGCCCGAGGGTCCGGGTTCAGGCGGCAGCAACACCACGAACTCCGTGGCCCCGGTGGTAAGACTCGCGGCCCACGACGCGAAGCAGAAACTCTTCGCAGCTGCCGCCCCCGCCCTCGGCGTCAAACCCGAGGAACTGGAGGCTCGGGGAGGGAAAGTTTTCATTGCCGCGAAACCGGCGAAGACCCTCACCTTCAAACAAGCGGCGGCGAAGATCAGCGGAGAACAGGTCGCGGCGACCGCGGAGAGGAAGAAGCAGTACGAACTCTTCCGCCAGGAGATCGCAGGCACCCAGTTCTGCGAGGTCGAGGTCGATGTCGAAACCGGCGAAGTGAAGATCATCAAGATGGTCTCGGTGAACGACTGCGGCATTCCCGTCAACTCCCTTCTCACCGAAAGCCAGGTCATCGGCTCGATGATCCAGGGCGCTTCGTGGGCGCTGTTCGAGAACCGGATCCTCGACCGCAGCTACGGGACGATGGTGAATCCCAATCTCGAGTCGTACAAGATCCTCATGCCCACGGACATGTTCGAAGCGGTCTCGATCCTCACCCCGGTCGCGAACCTCGGCAACAACACCTCCACCGCGGGGATCGGCGAGCCGCCGAGCGTGCCTCCGCTCGCGGCCCTCGCGAACGCCGTCTTCAATGCGACGGGCGCCCGCGTCCGCTCGCTTCCCATCTCGCCGGATCGCATGCTGGCCGCCATCGCCGAAGCCCGACGGAGGGCTTAACCCAAATGAACCGCTTCGAAGTCGTCAAGCCGAACTCCCTCGCCCAGGCGAAGGATCTCGTCCAGGAGAAAGCCTGGAGCAGTTACAAGGCCGGTGGCATCGATCTCATCGACCACCTCAAG
Organism: Vicinamibacteria bacterium; assembly: GCA_031405615.1. Lineage (GTDB taxonomy): Bacteria > Acidobacteriota > Vicinamibacteria > Fen-336 > JAGNNV01 > JAGNNV01. Next base: position 11,685 of record JANNJB010000126.1, read on the forward strand.
GAGCGCCTCGAGCAGCCGCCGCGGATCGTCGACTTGAAGGGCATTCCAAACCTCGCCGACATCAAGGTCGAAGCCGGCGGCGCGCTTCGCATCGGCGCGCTCGTGAAACTCGCGGATGTCGCGAACGACGAGCGCATCAAGAAGACGCACACCGCGCTCGCGATCGCGGTCGGCGAGGCGGCCTCGCCGCAGATCCGCAATGTCGCCACCATCGGCGGGAACGTTTTGCAGCGTCCGCGGTGCTGGTATTACCGGCTCGAGGAGTACAAGTGCCTCAAGAAAGGCGGGGAGGTCTGCTACGCGGTGGGTGGCGAGAACCGCTACCACGTGATCTTCGGCGGCGGGCCGTCCTATGCCGTCCATCCCTCGAACGCCGCGGTGGCGCTCGTGGCTCTCGGCGCTTCGTTCGTGTTCGACGGCCCGAAAGGGCCACGCACCGTGGCCGCCTCCGAGTTCTTCCAGCTGCCATCCAAGAACGCGATGGTCGAGAACTCCCTCGCCCCTGCGGAGATCCTCACCGACACTGAAGGTGCCACTGAACCCGTCGCCCGACATATCCCAGAGATACCAGGAAATCCCAAGAAATCCCAGCGCGCCCTACGAAATTCCAGAGAGACAGAACAGTTAACTGAAGTTAACTGTTTCG
>JANNJB010000127.1:0-4533 GCA_031405615.1 Vicinamibacteria bacterium
CCTGATCGCGAGCAATCGAAAGTTGATCGAGGACGTTTTGTACCGGGTTCGAAAGGCGGAGGCCGCGAAGGACGTGGAGCCCCGTGGCTGAAGCGTCCGAGACGAGCGTCGTCATACCGGCGTTCAACGAAGCCGGGGGAAACGCCGCCACCATCCTAGGCCTCAAGGCAGCGGGTTTCGCGGAAATCCTCGTCATCGACGACGGTTCCACCGATGACACCGCCGCCCGCGCCGCCGCTTCGGGCGCCCGCGTGGTTCGGCACCCCTACAACAAAGGCAATGGCGCCGCGGTCAAGACGGGGATACGCGAAGCCGCCTCCAGAGTCGTGCTCCTGATGGACGCCGACACTCAGCACGACCCCGCCGAGGCGGGAAAGCTGATCGCGCCGATCGGTCCTTACGACATGGTCATCGGCGCCCGCGCGCTGGCCGACCAGTCGCTGCTTCGCGCCTTTGGGAACGCGATCTTCCGCAGCCTCGCCTCCTGGCTCACCGGACGACCCGTGCCCGACCTCACCTCGGGCTACCGAGCGGCCAAGCGCCAGTCCCTCATCGACGTTCTCCACCTCCTGCCGAACGCCTTCTCGTATCCGACCACGTCCTGCCTGGCCCTGATGAAATCGGGGCAGAACGTGCTCTTCGTCCCCATCACCGCGCGGCCGCGGGTCGGCACGTCGAAGATCCGGCCCTTTCGAGACGGCTTCCGCTTCATCCTCATCATCTTCAAGATCGTGACCCTCTACGCACCGCTGCGCGTTTTCGCCCCGATCGCGATGGCGTCGTTCCTCACCGGCCTCGCCTACGGCATCTGGAACGTCGTTCGATTCGACAAGATACCGATGGGGTCGGCCCTCCTGATCCAGCTCGGCGTGGTGGTCTTCCTCTTCGGTCTCATCTCCGAACAGATCGCGTCCATGCAGGACAGGCGGTGACGCGGGCCTATCACAAAGGCGACGCCTTTGCCTTTCTCGTTCTGGCCGTCTTTCCCCTGATCGCCTACATCGAGCCGCTCCTCGAGCACCGTCTGCTCGGGCCCGGGGATGGCGTGGCTCTGCACCTGCCGTTGCGGACGGAGGCGTTCGCGGCGTGGCGTGAGTTTTCGCTGCCGCTGCTCAACACCCGGGAGTTCCTCGGAACGCCCCTGCTCGCGGCCTATCGCGGAGGGGTGCTCTATCCGCTCACCGTGCTCCTCTCGCCCTTCGAGCCCTTCTCGGCCTTCCAGGCGCTGGTCCTGATCTCGGTGTCCCTGGCCGGGATCCTCACCTACCTGTACTTGAAGCGGCTGGGTGCGGGGGCGCAGGGTGCTTTCGTGGGCGCGCTTTGTTTCGCCTACGGTCCCTACCTGCTCGGCCACGTCGAAGACACCGCCACCCTGGTCGCGGCCCCGATGTTGCCCCTGGTTCTGCTCGCGGCCGAGTCGCACATGAACCGCGCGAGCGTTTCCCGTCTTCTCGGTCTCGCGGTTTCGATCGCCCTGCTCGTCTTCGCCGGTTCTCCCGAGGCCTTGCGCGCGGGTGGCGCTCTACTTTTTGGTCGCCTCCTGCTTGGGCACACCCTCAGTCGTTCTCCGCGCACACCCTCCCGTAAGGCGACCGCTCTCGCCATCTTTCTGGGCCTCGCCCTGTCTGCGCCGCAGTGGCTCCCCACTCTCGAGCTCCTGCCCTCGGCGGGACGGCAGGTGACGGGCCTCATCGCCGAGAGGTCCGCGGAGGGAGTTTCCGGCCTCGCCGGACTCATCCTCAAAACCGTCACCCACACTCCCGCGGCGAGCCTGGCACTTGCGAGCCTTCCCCTTCTGTTCGAGCGCCAGCCCGTGAGGGTTCTGCTTCTCGCCGTGCTCGCTTCCCTCGCCCTCCAGATCGGGCGAGGCCCGTTGCTGGCCCCGGGCGCGCTCCCGCTCGTGCTGGAATTCGCCCTCGCCGCGCTCGCGGGTCTTGCTCTCGACGAGCAGTGGAAGGAGCGAAAGACACGGCGCGGACGGCGCTTGCGCACGTACTTTCTGGTGGCATCTCTCGCGTCGGTTGCCGTCTTGTCGATCGCCGCGGCCACCCTCGGCGGCCTTCCCGATCGTCTCGCCGCCGCCGTGGGCGTCTTTGCCATCGCTCTCATCACCTACTTCGCCCTCGCCGATGCGGACAGTGGTGTCCCGGCGGGCGTGTTCCTCCTGCCCCTCGCGGTGTCGTTCGCACTCCAGCCTTTCAGTCGTGACGTGTTCAAGGACGCGCCCACGCGTTCGCAACTCGTGTCCGGAACTCCCACCCGCCGAGCCGTGGATCTCGCGCTGCGCGAACTCGGCAGCGAGCCTCGGGTTCTCACCCTGGTGCGCGATTTCCCGAGCGAACTCGCGCTCGATCTCGGCTTCGCGGGTTACGGGGCGCTCGCTCCCCGCGTTCAGGCGAACGGTTACGATCCCATGTCGCCCCTGTCGACCCGAAGAATTCTTGGCGAGATGGGGGCCCGCGGTGTTCTGGCCGAAAGGTCCCTGATGCCGAACATCGAACTTCTTCGACGCTGGTCGATCGACGCGGTTCAGGTTCAAACCGCGGACCTCGTCCGAGGCAAGACGGAGATGGACTTCGACACGACCATGGAGTCCGGCAGCCGGCGCGTCTTCGCGTTTCCCTTCCTGCGGTTCAAGAAGATCACTGTGAGTCTTCAACCCGGGGCGACGACGACGCTCAACATCTTCACCCGAGTCAATGGGGAACGCGACGTTCTGATCGGCGCCGCGGTCTCTTCGGGCGGTCCCGTGAGCGTGGCCTCGCCGTCCTATCGCGCCGACACGGTTACGATCGAGGTCCCTCAGGGTTCCCCAGCGGCGCGGATTCGTGCGATCGAAGTCGAAACCGCGGACGGCAGCCACGTGCTGGCCTCACCCCTCTCCGCCTACCTTTCGCAGTCGGGATTCATCGAGCTGGTGGCGACGCCCCATATCCGCGTCTTTCGCGTGATGGGTCCGCGTCCGCTCGTCGATGGCGCGCAACCCGCGCGGCTCGATTCCGCCCTGGATCCGGGAGGACGGTTGATCTTCACCTCGGAGGCGGAGCAATCTTTGCAGGTGGCCGTCCCCTTTCTGCATGGCTGGCGCGGCGCTCCGGTTTCCGAAGCCATGGGCGGATTGAGAGTCGACGCGAAGCCTGGGTCGCCAACCCGTTTGAAGTACGTGCCGCCTCTGCTCCTGCCCGGTCTGGTCGTCGCGACCTTTGGGCTCCTCGCCACCCTGCTCCTGCTCGCGAGGCCCGCGATTATTGGAGGCCTCCTCAAAACCCGCCGAGACGAGGGAAAATAGGGGTTTATCCCAAAACCCATGCCGACCCCCCGCCCCTCCGTCTCCGTCTTCTTCCCGGCCTACAACGACGCCGGAACCATCGCCAGTCTGGCGATCCTCGCTCACATGACGGTGCGGCGATACACGGACGACTACGAGATCATCGTGGTCAACGATGGAAGTCCCGACCACACCGGCGAGCTTCTCGACGAGATGGCCAGGACCCACACGTGGCTCAAGGTCGTGCATCATCCGAAGAACCGGGGTTATGGAGGCGCCCTTCGCACCGGATTCGAGACGGCATCGAAGGAACTCGTCCTCTACACCGATGGCGACGCCCAGTACGATCCGCGCGAGTTCGCGCTGCTCCTCGACGCATACTCGAACGATGTCGATTTCGTGAACGGTTACAAGATCTCCAGAAACGATCCCTTCCATCGTAAGGTGATCGGGCGGGTCTACCACCACTTCGTGAAGGTGGCGTTCGGGCTCAAGGTGCGGGATGTCGACTGCGACTTCCGCCTGATGAGGAAGAGCGTCTTCGAAAAAGTGAAGCTCACCCGCTCGTCGGGCGTCATCTGCGTCGAGTTGATGAAGAAGGTGACCGACGCCGGTTTTCGCATCGCCCAGGTGCCGGTGCACCATTACCATCGCACCTACGGCAGCAGCCAGTTCTTCAACTTCCCGCGGGTCTTTCGCACGCTGCGAGACCTCGTGGACCTCTGGGTGGAGCTCACGATCACCCGGAGCCACCTGAAGCCGTCCGCCCGACCATGACCGCGTACCTCGATTCGTATCGAAACCGCGCGGTGCTCGTCACCGGGGGCCTTGGATTCATCGGATCGAATCTCTGCCGCAGGCTCGCCGACCTCGGCGCCAGGGTCACCGCGGTCGATTCCCTCCTGCCCGACTATGGGGGGAATCTGTTCAACCTCGACGGCTACGAAGACAAGGTCAGGATCAACATCGCCGACGTCCGCGGCCATGCTATGGAGTATCTGGTTCAGGGCCAGGCCATCGTCTTCAACCTCGCCGGGCAGGTCAGCCACATCGACTCCATGACCGACCCGTTCACGGATCTCGAGATCAATTGCCGCTCGCAGCTGTGGATCCTCGAGGCGCTCCGCAAGCGGAATCCCGAGGCCAAGATCATCTACGCGGGGACCCGCCAGATATATGGCCGACCTCAGCGGCTCCCCGTCGACGAGGACAACGACTGGGAACCGATCCCCGACACGAACTTCATCGTGCCCTACGACACCACG
>JANNJB010000128.1:0-3205 GCA_031405615.1 Vicinamibacteria bacterium
CGGTGGCGCAGAAGATGAAGCGTGGGCGCTCGGGGAGGAGATTCAACAAACGGACTGTGCTCAGCCACCGGTCCTGGGTTTGCGGGCGGGCTGGGCTTAGCCACCGGTGCCTTTCGTTGAGCTTCGGCGATAGCCCACTGGGCGGCGGTGAGGCTGCCTCCTGAGACTGAGGCGACGGTGTCGAAGTCGGGGCGGGTGGCGATGCCGAGTTCGAAGAGGCGTTGAATCGCGCCGAGGTGGAAGAGGGTGGCGCGGAAGCCTCCGCCGGAGAGGCACAGGCCGATACCACTGCGTGCGTCGGGTGCCATGGGAGTGGGCGGATGTTAACGGCGGCGGAGACCGACGAGCATCTGGACGATGCGGGTGAGCTTGTGCTTCGCGCGGGTGGCGTCTGCGGGGGCGAGGTGCCCCGTCACGCGGAGGATGTCGATGGCGGCGGCGCACTCCATCGCGGACCCTTGAGCCATCGAGAAGAAGTGGTGGCGGTCGCGCTTGGTCCTGCGCGCGTTGCCTTCAGCCATGTGCTGAGACTGCGTACAAAGGTCGAGATCGCCGGTTAGTCCGGATTGTGCGGCCAGAGCACCCTTTGCTGGGTCGCTCCTTCCCACTGGTCCCTCATTGGGAGGGCCATGGAAAAAGATTCTTCGTCATCGAGTTGCCGGATGGGGGCCATTGCAGGATTCCGATGTCGTGGGCGGACGACGGCGTGGGAGCGCGGCACGAGATGGAGTGTCCTCCTGGTTTTCTGACCGTCGAGTCGGCGCGGGCCTTGATCGAGGCAGTCTCCTTTGTGCGGACGCTGGTGTCCGAATCAAAGGAGGGTCGTCATGAAAAAGCAGCGCGATCTGTTCGAGGGAGCCAGGGAGGAACTTCTTCGACGGCTTCTGGAGGAGGTTCGAGTCCTGGTAACGAAGTTGTTCGCCGATCTCGCGATCGAGCGGGCAGGGGCGCGACGAAAGGTGGCTCGCGATGACCGCTAATCCCAAGATACGAAAGACGCATCTGGATCGTGACGCCTGGGTGTACGTGCGACAGTCGACGGATCATCAAGTTCAGTTTCACTTGGAGAGTCAGAAGCGACAGTACGAGTTGGCAGATGTTGCTGTTCGCTATGGCTGGCCTCGTGAACGGGTGCAGATTGTGGACGAGGACCAAGGGCGGTCGGGTGCAACGACGAGTGGTCGCACGGGTTTCAGCCGACTGGTAGAGGGAGTCGCCCTTGGAAAGGCCGGGATCGTTCTCGGTCTCGAGGTTTCGAGGCTCGCCCGCAATAACTCAGACTGGTACCAGCTTCTTGATCTGTGTTCGCTCACCGTGACCCTTATCGGCGATTCGGATGGGGTGTACGATCCGTTGCTGTTCAACGACCGCCTGCTCCTGGGCCTGAAGGGAACGATGAGCGAGGCGGAACTCCATGTACTGAGAGGCCGCATGCTGGCCGGCCTCCTGCACAAAGCCGAACAGGGCCTGCTGCGGTTTCCTCTGCCGCCAGGGTATGAGTTTGATGATCGCTCTCAGATCGTGAAGTCGAGCGACGAGCGCATCGCACACCTGCTCGAGATTCTCTTCACGAAAATCCTGGAGATTGGCAGCGTAGGGGGACTCCTAAGGTATCTACAAGAGGCTGGCATGGAGTTGCCGCGCCGCGCTCCGTGTGACCGGGTCGTTCGCTGGGTGCGGCCGTACTACAGCGGGCTTTATAGGCTCGTGACGAATCCGATGTACACCGGCGCCTATGCCTTCGGACGCACAAAAATGGTCAAGGAGCTCGACCGACACGGCCACACGCGGACCCGTCAGAGAAGGCAGCTGATGGAGGACTGGGGCGTCCTGATTCACGATCATCACCCGGCCTATCATTCGTGGGAGCATTACCTCAAGATCAAGACGATGATTGGCAACAATCAGACCGCGATTCCCGACCAGCAAACCCGCGTCCTCCGCGACGGAGCCACCCTGCTACAGGGGCTTGTGCGCTGCGGCGTTTGTGGACGCGGGATGAGAGTGAGTTATCCGGGCCGGTCCGGCAAGACGCGTGGGAACTACGACTGCCACGGGTCGTCGAACACGGGCGGCGCGCGATGTATCTCGGTCGGCAGCCGTCGCATTGATGATGCGGTGACTTCACACGTCCTTCTCGAGCTGGCTCCTTTGCGCATAGATGTGCACAAAGAAGCGCTGCGCCGTCTGAAGGAGAAAACAGACGAGGTGCTGGCTCAACTGGAACTCGATCTCGAACGCGCACGCTATGAAGCCGAGCGCCGCGAGCGTCAATTCAACCAGGCCGAGCCGGAGAATCGTCTCGTCGTCCGCAACCTCGAAGCTCAATGGAACGAGGCTCTCTCACGCGCCGCGGAGATCGAAGAACGCGTGAAATCTAGGCGGACCGCACGGGCGGATACCCTTAGCGAAATCGACGAGCGGCAGCTCGAAGCCCTCACTCGCGATCTCACCATCCTATGGAATTCTGGGACGCCTCAGGACCAGAAACGGATTCTCCGCGCCGTCCTCGACGAAGTGCAGATCACCCGTAAGGAACAGGATGCGCAGATCAAAATCCTCTGGAAGGGCGGAATCGCGGTCACGAAATCGGTTTCCCTTATCAAGGTCCCCAAACGGCCCTTGTCGGCCGACGCCGCGGACATGGTGCGAAAGCTCGCATCGCGCCACACCGACACCCAGATCGCGCGCGTGTTGAGCCATCACCGCATCAAAACTCCCGCAGGAAAGCCTTTCAATGCCCAGAGTGTCGCAAACCTCCGGGGCCGTTACGGCATTGCCTGTTACCTGGCCACCAATGATCGCGCCCGGAACACCTGCACCGTCGACGAAGCGGCAAAGCGCCTCGATGTCCATTCGCAAACGATCTATCTCTGGCTCCGACAGGGTCTGCTAAAGGCAGATCAAGTAACCGTTGGTGCGCCCTGGTCCATCTACCTCGCTGACGACGACGTCAAGCGCCTCACCGCCGCGGACGCACCCAAGGGATGGTTGCCTCTGCGCGCCGCAGCCAAGGCTCTCGGCTTGTCGTCCCAGGCCGTTATCAATCAGGTCAAGTCTGGAAAGCTCGAATTCGTTTACGTCACCCGTGGACGCGTGAATGGGCTCCGAATTCGAATTCCCTCAACAACTTCCGAACAACAGCAACCCCTGTTTTAGAACGTTCTATTTTTCTGGAGGCATTGTGAACACCTTGCTTCGGCGA
>JANNJB010000129.1:0-3312 GCA_031405615.1 Vicinamibacteria bacterium
TCGCGGCCGGCCCGGCCCGTCTCCTGGTAGTAGCCCTCGACGTTTTTCGGCAGATCGTGGTGGATGACGAAGCGGACGTTGGGCTTGTCGATGCCCATCCCGAACGCGACGGTGGCGCAGATGACCTGCACGCGATCGCGAACGAAGGCCTCCTGATTCTTCGAACGATCGTGGTCGGAAAGGCCGGCGTGGTAGGGCTTGGCAGGGATGTTGGCATCGCGCAGGCTCTCGGCCACCGACTCGGCGGCACGGCGGCTGGCGCAATAGACGATGCCGGCTCCCCCTCGGTGGGCGGCGACCAGATGGCGCACCTGGTCGGCCGGTTTGGACTTCGGGATCACCCGGTACGCGAGGTTCGGGCGATTGAAGCTGCCGATCGAAACGAAGGGATCCTTGAGGTGAAGCTGGGCGACGATGTCCTTGCGCACCCGCTCGGTGGCGGTGGCGGTGAGGGCCATGAACGGGATCTTCGGGAAACGCTCACGCAGTTCGACGAGGCGGCGGTACTCGGGCCGGAAGTCGTGGCCCCATTCGCTGATGCAGTGCGCCTCGTCGATCGCCACGCGCTCCACCGGCCACTCGCCCAGCGACTTCATGAAGCTCGGCTGGAAGAGGCGCTCGGGCGCTACATAAAGAAGGCGGTACTGGTTGCGCCAGAGCCCGCGGTATCGCTCGCGCGCGTCGTCGGAATCGAGCGAGGAGTTGAGGAAGGTCGCCTCGACCCCGTTGGCCTGCAAGGCGTCGACCTGGTCTTTCATCAAAGCGATGAGAGGGGAAATCACGAGAGTGAGGCCCTGGCCGAGGACCGCGGGAAGTTGGAAGCACAAGGACTTCCCCCCCCCGGTGGGCAGGAGCGCCAGGACGTCCCGACCCGCGAGGGCCGCGGACACGATGTCCTCCTGGTAGGGGCGGAAGGTCGAATACCCGAAGGAATCCTTGAGGGCCAGCAAAGTCTTGGTCATCGGGGGCGGCAGACTCTATTCTGCAAGGGTGGCCATGGAAGAAACATCGAAGCAGACATCGTTCGGACATTTTGTCAGCATCATCGACCGGTTGAGGTCCGATGGCGGATGCCCCTGGGACCGGGAACAGACCCACATGACCCTTCGCCAGGCCACCCTGGAGGAGGCCTACGAGGTGGTCCATGCCATCGAGACCGGCGACGCGGCCAACCTGAAAGAGGAGTTGGGCGACATCCTGCTGCACGTGGTCTTCCATTCGGACATCGCGAAGCGAGCGGGAGAGTTCACCATCGACGACGTGATCGCCTCGGTCGCCGACAAGATGGTGCGGCGGCATCCCCATGTGTTCGGGACGGTCGAGGCGGCGACATCCGAGGCTGTCCTTCGCAACTGGGAAGAGTTGAAGCGCCAGGAACGCACCGCCAAAGGAGGCGCTGACCACGTCTCCATCCTCGACGCCGTTCATCGTCACACCCCCGCAGTGATGGAGGCCTCGGCCCTCTCCGAGAAGGCTGCCAAGGTTGGTTTCGACTGGGTCCGGGCCGAGGACGTGCGCGGGAAGATCGAGGAGGAGTTGAACGAGATCAGCGCCGCGATGCTGGAGCCCGAGGCGGGCCGGCACGCGCGGCTCGAAGACGAGGTGGGCGATTTAATGTTCGCGGTCATCAACCTCGGACGAAAACTCGGGGTCGACGCCGAAACGGCGCTGCGAGGCACGAACCGTAAATTCCGCTCACGTTTCGCCCACGTCGAGGCCGGACTAGCGAAGGAGGGCAGGACGCCGAAGGAGGCAACGCTGGACGAAATGGAAGCGTTGTGGCAGTCGGCGAAGGGATAACCGTCCCCCTACCCGGCCCATTGGACACCCACGTCACCCCCGCGAAAGCGGGGGCCTGGCGCGAACGCCCGTTACCGATCGCGACGATACGATCCCCTATTTCCAATCCGCGACGAACAGGTTCGTCTCCCCCGGCTTCGCGGACTTCCGATTCGAGGCCCAGATCAGCTGCTTGCCGTCGGGCCGGAACATCGGGAAACCGTCGAAGGTCGGATCGAACGTGATCCGCTCGAGCGCGCCGGTTCCGGCCTTGGTGGCCGCGGCGTCCACGAGATAGAGATCGAAGTTGCCGCTGCGCGGAGCCGGGTGGTTCGAAGAGAAGATGATCTTCTGGCCGTCCGGCGTCCACGACGGACCGAAGTTCGCGCCGCCCAGAGCGGTGACCTGACGCTGGTCCGAGCCGTCCGCGTTCATCACGAAGATCTCGACCCGGCTCGGGCGGATCATGTTCTGCGCCAGGAGTTTCTTGTAGTCCGCGAGCTGAGTCTCATCCTGCGGGTGATGGGCTCGATACACGATCCTCTTGCCGTCGGGCGACCACCACGGACCGCCGTCGTAGCCGGGCGTGCTGGTGAGGCGACGGACATCCGAGCCGTCGACATTCATCGTGTAGATCTCGAGGTCGCCGTCCTTCACAGAAGTGAACACGATCTTCTTCCCGTCGGGGGAAAGCACGGCCTCGGCGGTGTACACGTTGTAGTTCGTGAGGCGCTTGAGGTCGGAACCATCGACGTTCGCGGTGTAGATGTCGAAGGGATCGAGCGGCCAGACGTAGCCAGCCGTTGGGTCGGGACGGGGCGGGCACTCCTTCTGGTGGGCGTGGGAGGAGCCGAAGAAGACGCGCTTCGAGCCGGGCAGGAACCAGCCGCAGGTGGTCTTGCCGTCTCCGGTCGACACTCGGCGGAGATCCGAGCCGTCGGCGCGCATGACGAACTGCTGGTCGCAGGGGCGGCCGTCGCGCGAAGACTGGAACGTGATCCACTTCCCATCGGCGCTCCAGTAGGCCTCGGCGTTCTCGCCGCCATTGGTGATCTGGCGGAGGTTCGAGAGGCGGGTTTCGCCCTCGGCGGGAGGGAGGAGGGTCGACGGGGCCTGGGCGGAGACCATGGACGAGGCAACGAGGAGGAAAGCGGAGAGGAGGGCCGGGGGAAGGGGTGTCATGTCGGCGGAGTTTACGGGGCACGCGCAGCGTGCCCCTACGTATACTGGGATCCGCTTGACTTCCATCATTCGTTCCGCCGATGACGCCTTGTTCCAGCAGCTCCTCGGCGAAGCTTCGGCGGCGCGGGCCATCGTCATCGATACCGAGTCCGACAGCCTCTACCACTATCACCAGAAGGTCTGCCTGGTTCAAATAGCCACCGAGGCGGGCGCTTCGTACCTCATCGACCCTCTTGAAGGCTTCAAGATCGAGGATCTCCGCCCTCTTCTCGAGAATCCGGATCTCACCAAGGTCTTCCACGGCGCCGACTACGACATCGCTCTCTTGAAGGCCAAGGCGTCGATCGGCGT
>JANNJB010000130.1:0-3596 GCA_031405615.1 Vicinamibacteria bacterium
GCTTCGTACCCCGCGGGCGCTTACATCATCCCTCTCGCCCAGCCAACCTCGCGCCTGATCAAGAATCTCCTCGACCGCGACGTGGCGATGGATCCGGACTTCCTGAAGAAGCAGGAAGAACGGCGCGCGCGTCTGCTGCCCGATCAGTTCTACGACATCACCACCTGGAGCCTGCCCGCGCTGTTCGATGTCGACTGCGCGATCTCCGATGTGAGGCTCGCGGGCAAGCGCTCCCGCTTCGACGCGGACAGGATCGAGGCTCCCGAGGTGAAGGCCGCGACTGTGGCCTATCTCGTGCCGTGGGGTTCAGCGGCCTCGGCCGCGGTGGCGGAAGCGGCGCGCGCGGGCGTGCGGGTGCGAACCGCTGGCGATTCGTTCTCACTCGAAGGCCGCAAGTACGGCATCGGCACCGCCGTGATTCGCGTGGCCGAGAACGAATCGACGTTGCGCGCGACGCTGCAGAACCTCGCGGCCAAGTGGGGCGTCGAGATCGTGGCCACCAACACCGGCTTCGTGGACGAAGGAGGAATCTCCCTCGGCAGCAACGAGGTTCGACACCTGAAGGCCCCGCGCGTGCTCCTGATGTGGGACACGCCCACATCGTCTCTCTCCGCGGGCTGGGCGCGCTACGTTCTCGAGCGACGCTTCAATCAGCCGGTCTCCGCCATAAGGATCGCGGCGCTGCGCCGCGCGGACCTGCGCAAGTTCGACGTCATCGTGATGCCCCACGGCAACTACGAGGGGACGCTCAGTGACGCCGATGTCGCGCGCATCAAGGACTTCGTCCGCGCGGGCGGCACGCTCGTCACCATCGGCGAAGCGTCGCGCTGGGCTTCGCGCGACAAGGTCGGACTTCTCTCGACCGACACCGAACTCAAGGATGGCCGCAGCGATGAGACAACCGAAGCGAAGAAGCCCGAAGCGGCGGGCGATAAGAAGGGTTTCGACTACAACCGCGCGATCACTCCTGACAAGCCGCGGCCGGATCCGATCGCGGGGGCGATCCTGCGCGGCTCCCTGGACACCGAACACTGGCTCTCCGCCGGCCTCGACGCCGACTTCCAGGTGATGGTCGACGGACAGCGCGTGTTCACACCGATCAAGCTCGACAAGGGCACGAACGTGGGCGTGTACGCGACCGCCGACAAACTGGGCGTGAGCGGAATCCTGTGGAAGGAAAACAAGGACTCGTACGCGCAGAAGGCGTTCCTGATCCACGAGCCGCTGGGCGCCGGACACGTCGTCGCCTTCGCGGAGGAACCGAACTTCCGCGCGTACTCCCAGGCCTCGGAGCTTCTGTTCATGAACGCGGTGCTGCTCGGCCCCGCGCACTGAGCAGGGCGCTCCGGGTGTCGCGGAGTTATCGTGACGCATGCCCACGCGCGGAGAATCGACTAAGACCACCGAAGTACCCCCTGGATTTTCCGGCCTTGGCCTCGACCAACGCGTCGTCGACGCGCTGGCCGCACTTGGTTATGAGGAACCGACGCCGGTTCAGCGGGAAGCGATCCCACCGCTCCTCGCCGGCCGGGATGTGCTTGGCCAGGCGGCAACCGGTACCGGAAAGACCGCGGCTTTTGCGCTGCCGTTGCTCCATGTCCTCACACCCACCGCGGCTGCGCCCGACCGGCTTGGCGCCCTGATCCTCGTCCCGACCCGCGAGTTGGCCATGCAGGTCGCGGAGGCGGTGCATAAATACGGCAAAGCCATGGGAGTCATCGCGATTCCGATCTACGGTGGTTCGCCCATGGAGACGCAACTGCGCCAACTGAAGCGCGGCGTGGACGTGGTGGTGGCGACCCCCGGCCGCGCGCTCGATCACATTCGCCGCAAGAGTCTGAGGCTCTCCGGCATCAAAGTGGTGATCCTCGACGAAGCCGACGAGATGCTCGACATGGGTTTCGCCGAGGACCTCGAAGCGATCCTCAACGAGACGCCCAAGGAGCGTCAGACCGCGCTCTTCTCCGCGACCCTTCCCCCGCGCATCGCTGAGATCGCGAACCGTCACCTCAAGAATCCGGTGCGCGTCCGCATCGATCGTGAAGTGGTGCCCGCGGGTTCGGCGCCTCGCGTGCGCCAGATCGCCTACGTGGTCGGCCGCGCGCACAAGATGGCGACCCTCGGCCGTGTGCTCGACGTGGAGAATCCCACCTCGGCCATCGTTTTCTGCCGCACCCGAACCGAGGTCGACGAACTGACCGAATCGCTGAACGGCCGTGGCTATCGCGCCGAGGCACTTCACGGCGGTCTGTCGCAGGAACAACGCGACCGTGTGATGAAGAAGTTCCGCGCGAACACCGCCGACCTGCTTATCGCCACCGACGTGGCGGCGCGTGGCCTCGATGTCGAGCACGTCTCCCACGTCGTGAACTACGACGTTCCTACTTCCGCCGAGGCGTATGTTCACCGCATCGGCCGCACCGGCCGGGCCGGGCGCGACGGGGTCGCCATCACACTCGCCGAACCTCGCGAACATCGCCTGCTCCGGAACATCGAGTTCCTCACCAAGCAGAAGATCCAGATCGCGGCGGTGCCCACCGTGGCCGACCTTCGCGCCCGACGGATCGAAATGACGAAGGCCGCGCTGCGGGAGACCATCGTCGCGGGCGACCTCGACCACTTCCGCGCGGTTGTCGATTCGCTGGCCCAGGAGTTCGACATCATGGACGTCGCGGCGGCGGCGGTGAAGATGGTCGACGCGAAGGACGGTGTCGAGGCCGAAGAGATCCCATCCATAACGATTCGTCCCGAGCGGCCCGCGTCACAGCATGATCGTGGACCCGCGCCGAAGTTCGGCGGACCGAAGGCCGACGCCGGGAAGCCGGTTGGAAAGGGCTTCGGGGGGAAGAAGCGGATCACACCGGAATGGGATGTGGCGAGGCTCTACATCGGTGCGGGTCGCGCGGCCAACGTCCGTGCGGGCGACCTGGTGGGCGCCATCGTCAACGAAGCGGGTGTGGATGCGCGCGCCATCGGCGCCATTCAGATCACGGATCGTTTTTCGCTGGTGGAGGTTCCGGCGGATATCGCCGACAGCATCATCGAAACACTGCGCGCCACCACCATCAAAGGAAAGCGGGTGCCCGTGCGCCGCGATCGCGAACAGGCCTGGAAGTAGGGGCAGGCCTTGTGCCTGCCCTAGGCCCGAGCCCGCTAGCTAGCCCTGTTGCTACGTCGTCATTCTTCCTGTAGAAATGACGGCATGCCAACACGTGAGTATCCGCGCAGTCTGCGTCCCCCGAGCGAGAGCTTCTTTCTGTTCGGGATTCGCGGGGTCGGCAAGAGCACGTGAGCCGGCGGCGGAAGAGCGCGGAGCGCTTCTGGAGGGCTGGATCCACGGCCTCCTGCGCGCGCGCCATGCGTACAAGGGACTGTACGACGAACTCAGCTACTGGGCGCCCACCCAGGGAGACGTCGAGGTCGACTTCCTGTTGCGACGCGGCAAGTCCTTCGTCGCCATCGAGGTGAAGACAACGGCGAATCCTGCGTCACTCCACTTCGCGGGCCTGCGAGCGATCGCGGATCTGGCGGGGGTCAAGCGGCGTGTGCTCGTTCACATGGGCGAGCGTGCCTTCAACACCCCAGAAGGGATCGAG
>JANNJB010000131.1:0-2010 GCA_031405615.1 Vicinamibacteria bacterium
TGTCGGGCGTCCAGGGACACGAGTTCGCCGAGCGTTTCAGCGCGCTGTGTTCCCGGAAGATCGCGGCCGCCGGACGCGCAGAGCGTTTTGCCGCGGTCTCGCCCACCCTCGATTCCCTCTCCGAACGCGCGGAGAAGCTCGCGGCCGAGGAAGTGATCCGCAACCAGCGCGAAAGGGTTCGCGCCCTGCGCGGGGAGTGGGACCAGACGACGAGGGACACCGGCGTTCCCGACGACGATCCGCGGCGCCTCCGCTTCGAGACCGCGGTCCTCAAGGTCGAGCAGGCCCTCGCGGAAATCGACGCGGTGTCCCAACAAAAGCGGGACGAGGAACTCGAACTCCTTCGCACCCTGCCGACCCGCCTCGATTTCCTCATCCAGCAGAAGGACGTGATGGTCTCCCAGCTGGAGGAGGCCCAGCGCGAACTCCGCACCATGGAGCCCCTCGTGGGGATGCTCCAGGGTGACGAGAGGAAGAAGATCGGTCGCGCGCTCGAAGACGTGCGGCCCCGGCTCTTCGCCAAGACTCAGGAAGTCCGGGAAGCCGTCGAGTGGACGGGCTTCGCGCACCTCGCGGCGCAGGAGCGGTTGATCGCAGAAATCGAAGCGGCCTCGACCATCGAGAATCCCGATTCGGCCGCGAACAAGCTCCGCGACATCGAAGCCCGCTGGGCCGAAGTGCGAAAGGTCCCGAAGGACCAGGGCGAGGAACTCTGGAAAAAGTTCACGTCCTTCCGCGATCCTCTGCGGAAGCGGCTCAACGAGTTCTTCGCCAAGCGCACCGCCGAGCAGAAGGACGCGAAGAAGAAGAAGGAAGAGCTGATCGCTCGCGCCGAGGCCATGGTCGCGGCTCTTGGCGAATCCACGGACTGGAAGAAGGGGGCCGACGACTTCAAGGCCCTCCAGAACGAGTGGAGAACCTTTCCTTCCTCGGGCAAACACGAGAAGGACCTGATCCCGCGCTTCAAGAATCCCGCCGACCGTTTCTTCGCCGCGCGCAAGAAAGCGATGGAGGAGCGGGACAAGTCCTTCGGGGCGAACCGCGAAGGCTTCGAAAGCCTGGTGAAGCGCGCCGAAGCCCTCGCGGTCTCGACGGAGTGGGACAAGACGACGACCGAAGCCAAGAAACTCCAGGCGGAGTGGAAGACCGTGGGCGCCATCCCCATGCGCGAGCGGGAGAAGCTCTACACGAAGTTCCACAAGGCGATCGATTCGGTCTTCGAGCGCTACCGCCGCCGGGACTCGATCGAGGACGAAAAATTTCAGGCCGAGCGAGCGGGCTTCCTCACGGAGATGGAAGCGCTCGCGGGAGCCGAGGCCGCGGGCGACGACTACAAGGACAAGGTCGGGGACTTCCGCGCCCGCTGGCGCAAGATGTCGGGTCGCCCCAGCCGCGAACAGGACATCACGTTCAAGACGCTCTTCGCGCAGCTCATCTCGAAGAACGCCGATGCCTTCAAGGGCACGGACATGGACGTCGACGAGAATCGCAAGAAGCTCGAGAAGCTCGTGACCAAACTCGAGGCCCTCGAGACCGACAAGGCCAAGGTCGATTCGATGGACCTCGCGACCAAACTCAAGGAAGCCTGGGCGTCGCGGACCATGGGCGCCAAGCCCGGGGGTTCGAACTTCAAGGCCGAGGTGGAAAAGGCCCGCTCGATCTACGAGAAGCTCGGCCCGGTCGTAGGCGAAGAGGGCGAAGCTCTCCGCAAGCGTTTCGACGTCATCTGCCGCAAGCTCGGCTAGAGGTCTTGAATGGCGCGGGCGATCTCCGCGGCCTTGTGCTTCTGAATGCTGTGACCGCCCTCCTCGAAGCGCAGGCTCACCGCACCCGGAATGGCGGCGGCCAGTTCCATGGGGATCTGCGGTTCGAAGACGGCGGCCACATCATCCAGAAGACGAAGGCCGCGGAGATCGCGCGAGCGATCCGCGAACTCTAAAGAAGCGGCTAGCTAAGTTTGCGGCAGATGGCGTCGAAGCGTTTGCGCAGGGCGTCGCCCTCGTCGCCTAC
>JANNJB010000132.1:0-6264 GCA_031405615.1 Vicinamibacteria bacterium
GCAGCAGGTGCCGCCCGTCGGGAGAGACATCGAGGCCGTCGATCTGGAGATTGCGGAAGACATCCGAAGTGAAGCCGCTCGCCGGCCGAGGCGTGCCGCCGGTCGCGGCCACGCGCATGAGCCCCTGGCCGGCGATGGCGAGCAGCAGGTCGCCGTCCTTCAGCCACACGCCGCTGCGCGGAGAGGCGGCGGCGACCAGCGTGGCCGGACCGCCGCCCGGGGCCACGCGCCGGACCTGTCCGTGGGCCAGGAAGGCGAGTTGCCGGCTGTCGGGCGACCAGAACGGCCCCATCACACCGTAGGCCGTGTTGGCGCCCTCACTCCCCTCGACGGCGTGGGGCGCCGGCTCTCCCAGTTCCCGCGTCCACAGGCGCGTCTTGCCCTCCGTGTCCATCGCGATCATCGCCAGTCGTCTCCCGTCGGGGGACAGCGACGGGACACTCATGAATCGAGTCCCTGGCGGCGGCGGTTCGACCAGCACCACGGGCAATGTCGTCGTCGCACTCCCCCTGGAGGCGCTCAGCACCCACGTCGCCACCGAGCCGACGATCAGGGCTCCGAGCGCCCACGGCCACACGGCCCGGCTGTGCGCATCGGCTCCGCCGCGGGCAGCGCCGATTGGATCCTCGAGCAATGGCCACGAGTCGCCGATGTCGCGCAGGCGCTTTCGCGGGTCTCTCTCGAGGCAGCGGCCGATCAGCGGGCGGCACGCCAGCGGCACCACAGACAGGTCCGGGTCCTTCATGAGGACCGCGGCCAGAGTGTCGCTCACCGTCTCGCCCTTGAACAGGCGCGTGCCCGTGAGCATCTCGTAGAGCACCACACCGAAAGCCCAGATGTCGGCGCGCTTGTCGACCGGCTTGCCGCGCGCCTGCTCCGGGCTCATGTACGCCGCGGTACCGAGGATCATCCCTGCCTCGGTGCCCTGGCGCGTCATCGTGGGCGAATGGGACAGTTCCGCCGACCCGCTCCCGGCGGGATCCGCGGAGTAAGCCTTGGCCAGACCGAAGTCGAGAATCTTGACCTTGCCATCGTGGGTGAGCTTGATGTTCGCAGGCTTGAGGTCGCGGTGGATGATGCCGTGCTCGTGGGCTTCCTCGAGCCCTTCCGCGATCTGTTTCGCGATGGCGATCGCTTCATCCACCGGGATCGCGCCGCGTTTCAACCGCTCAGCGAGGTCCTCGCCTTCGACCAGCTCCATGGCGAGGAAGTGCGCGGTTGTGCCGTCTTGCAAGGTTGCGCTCTCGAATCCGTAGACGTGCGCGATGTTGGTGTGATTGAGCGACGCGAGTACCCGGGCCTCGCGTTCGAACCGGGCGAGACGCTCCGGATCCTGGGCGAACGCCGCGGGGAGAACCTTGATCGCGACGTCGCGTCCGAGCTTCGTGTCCTTCGCGCGGAACACCTCGCCCATCCCGCCCGCGCCGACGGGGGCTATGACCTCGTAGGGGCCAAGTCTCGATCCACTCGCAAGGCTCATGAAGGCTTGGAGTCTAAGGGCGCGTATCCATGACCGGTAGTTGCTCCATCAGCGGCCGCTTGACGCATGCGCGCGGAAGAACTCCAGCATCCGCCCATGCACCAGCGCCGACTGCTCAATGTGCGGCAGATGCCCCGCCGAGTCCACCGGGAAGAACTCGAGCCCCGGGATGCTCCCGCGCGCCACTGCCGAAAGCGCAATCGGCACCGTCGCATCCTGCCGCCCCCAGACGAGCAGCGTCGGCACCCCCGTGCTCCCCGCGGCCGCGAACAGCGCCCCGAAGTCGGTCTCGCTCATGGTGATCGCGCTCCGCAGCAGCGCGCGGCCGAACCCGTCATAGCGCATCTGCGGCCGGTACTGGTCCACCCAGGTCGGGAAGCGCTCGGGATGCAGGAAGTCCTTCGCCTGCCCATCGGCCATCCCCGGCACCTGCATCACCTGCCACATCCACGGCCCCACAACGGGCCAGCGCATGAACCCGGGGAGCTTGGGCTGTGAGCTCACGGGATCGACCATCGTGAGCGAGCGCACCCGGGCCGCATGCCTCGCTACGTAGTGCGACGTCACGAATCCGCCGAACGAGAGCCCCACCAGGTCGATCGGCCCTCTCACGCGCAGCGAGTCGAGCAACTCGTCCAGCTGGCGGTCGTACATCGCGCCGTCGTACGCCGCATCGGGTCGGTCGGACCAGCCGCGCCCGAACAGGTCGTAGCGGATCACGCGCAGCCCGGCCGCGCTCAACGCCGTCGCCGTCGTGTCCCAGATGTAAGAGGGCACCGAGAAGCCGTGCACCAGCACCACCACGCGCCCGGTGTCCGGTCCCGCGATGTCGTAGTGCGTGACGCCGTCTGTGAGGGTCACGAACCGGCCCGTCGCGCCCGCGCGCGCCGCTGCGTCGAGCGGGCCCTGCTCGGGGTCCTTCCATTCGCCGTACGCGACGAGCCCGACGACGATGAGGGCGATGGCGGCGAGGCCGATTCGGACGGGACGGGACATGGTGAAAGAACTCCGGCTACGACTTGATGGAGCCGAGCGCGATCCCGAGCGCGGCGAAGAGCAAGAGCCGGTCTGTATCGGCCGCCATGGCCGCGACGAGTTCGTACGGTCCGAGCCGAGTTCCGATCGAGATTGTCATTGGAGGCGCGCAGTCTAGCGGCTCTCTTCGCGCTCAGGCCAGGGCCAGATCTGTTCGCGAGAAGTCATTTCCGGTGGCGAGCAGAGGCTGCGACGAGAGTTTCGCCACCGCGTAGGTCAGACAGTCTCCGAAGTTGAGCGCGGCTCTATGGCGGCCCTTTCCGAAGCGCCCGTACGCGTCGGCGGCGGCCCGCCAGTGTGCGTCCGAGAAGTCGAGCACGGAGATCTCGGACTCGGAGAGAAAGGCGGCCAGAGCGCGGCGTCCGCCTGGTCCGATCTTCGAAAGGAGAACGATTGCGGTTTCCGCAAGAGTGGGCGCGCCGACCGCGACGTGGTCCGCCGATGCGAGCTTCGAGAGAAGGACGTCATGGCCGGGCTCCTTCAGCAGGATAGCCACGATCGCCGAGGCGTCGAGGATCATTTAGACCCCGGCCTTTCCGTAGCCCAGGATCCGCTCTTTTTCTCTCCTGCTGGTCCGGGTCAGGTGGAGGCGATCGATCTCCGGCCAGATCTCTTCACGAAGAAGTCTCTGAACGCGGGCCCAGCGCTCGTCACGCGCCGCAGGCACGACCAGCCGCAGCCGCCGCTCGTGAAGGGCCTTTCGGATCGCTTCGGTTTTGGTTTCTCCCATCCGAAGGGCGATCTCGGTCACCATCTTCTCGGTTTCCGCGTCCTTGATGCTGAGTGGCATATTTCTACCTTTCTGGTAGAACTCTACATCCAGGCTCCGCAGACGGCGAGCAGCCCGTGGACCGAAAAGCCCCTGTTGCCCCTATCTCTATTTCAGCTCAATTTCGACCAGTTCAATGGTTTCGGTTCCGCGATTGGCGAGCGCGCGCGGGACACCGATTGGCTGGACTGCAAAATCCCCGGGGCGCAAAGCCAAAACTTGATCTTGCAAACCAGACGTCATGGTCGTCAGCAAACCGCCACGAACGACAACGCGGATACCCTTACCGCCTTGCGAAATGGCAGGAGCAGACTGGCCCGGCTCCAACATCAGCCTCCATGCCCGTATCCGTGGGTTGTCGAGAATCTGCACATATTGGCTCGCGGTCTCGCGCGACGGGATTGCATTTCCCAAGGGATTTGAGCGCCGTAGTTCAACGACAATGATTTGATATGTGCTCTTGTCGCCGTTGACCACCCTGTGTACACGGGGGTCCGCGCCTACGGCGCTATAGCCGGCAGTTCCCGCCGGAACCATCGGTGCCGCAGTCAACGGCCTGCCCAAATTCTGCCCGCTCGATAGGGAAGGTTGGATGACGACATGGAACAGGTCGCGATAATGCGCGTGAAACCCGGAATCGCCCTTCGGCGGATAGAGATTGTTCAGGACCGCAATGTCCTCATCAGCGAAGACCAATTGATGAAAGTCGGCATGCTCGACTGGAACGACGTTTTCACTTGATGACTGCTGGGCAAAGGCAGACGGTTGAGCAGTCAAGAACAGGCAGAGTCCAAACGCGCCAATACGCTGGATGAGGTGTGTCGCCTTCATGTGATCCTCCTTCATATCCGAGGCGGTAACTTCTACGAAGCCGCGTCGAGTTTCGCCTTCCACGAGGCGGCACTGGCCGCGTGCCCGGCGCTCGGGTCGGCCTTGTTCCACGCCTCGTAAAGCTGAACCACGGCTTCGAGGCAGCTCTTGTGCCGGCCCGCGGGCACGCCCTTCTCCGCTCCCATCACGCGCTCGGCCTCGAGAAGTTCCACCTCGGCCTCCGCGAAACGCTTCATCCTGACGAGGGTGCGCCCCCGGCCCATCCGCGCGTAGCCGGTGAGCCAGTAGTCCTTCCCGTGCGTCCGCGTGAACATGTCGACTGCCTCCTTGCCCACCGACAGGGAGGCCACCAGCTCGCCCTTGTCGCGGAGAAGGAGGGACAGGTTGTTCAAGTCGAGGGCCACCGATGGATGGTCTCCCTTGAAGAGCCGTCTCCTCATGGCGAGCGATTCGCGGATCATCGTCTCGGCTTCGGCGTATTGATCTTCTCTTTGGAGCAGGAGGGCCAGGTTGTTGAGGCCAGTGGCGACCGAGGTGTGGTCGCCCGGGAACAGGCGCCGCCGCATGGCGAGGGATTCGCGGTAGAGGGCTTCCGCCTCGACCAACTCGCCCTGGCCTTGAAGGAACGAGGCGAGGTTGTTGATGCCGGAGGCGATGTTGGGGTGATCGCCCGGCAACAGGCGCTTGTTCATTTCGAGGGCGGTTCGGAACAGCTCCCTGGCCTCGGCTGCGTCTTTGGGGTCCTCGTTCATCCTCAGCGCCACGGCGAGATTGTTGAGGCTTGTCGCGGTTTCGGGGTGGTCGCCCGGGAAGAGCCGCTGATTCATGGCGAGCGCCTCACGATGGAGCGCCTCGGCCTCGTCGCTTTTGCCCTGATCCTCCATGGTGGCGCCGAGGTCGGACAGAAGCGTCGCCACCCTCGTGTCGTCGCCCGGCAGGGTTCGCCGATACAAAGCGAGCGCTTCCCGCAATAGAGGCTCGGCCTCTTTATGGTTTCCCCGATCGGCGAGAAGTACGGCGAGATCGCGAAGTCCGCCCGCGACCGTGGCATCCCCCGAAGGGGACAGGCGCCGCATCATGGCCACGGCTTCGCGCAGGGCCGGCTCGCCCTTCTCGAAGTTGGCCTGGTCCTTGTAGAGGAGACCAAGCAGAGCCAGCGCGTCGGCGGCCTCGGCCGAGTCGCCACTGTTGAGGGATCTCGCGAGGGCCGGAGCCGGCTCGAGCATCTTCGCAGCCTTGGGGAACTCCGCGAGTTCACGATAGACGTCTCCAATGGTGCCGCGAAGCTTGAGCTCGGCGCCCGGTGCGTCCTTGAGTTCGCCCTTCTCGATGCGAGCCGCGGCCGCGTCCATCATTTCCCTGAGGATCGCGGTGTCGCGCCCGAGCGACACCGAAGGCCCGGCGCCTTGCAGCATCTGGTCCATGAACGCGACCACCTTCTCCGCCCGATCGCGTTCTTCGCGCGCCCGCGCCGCCTGCCAGGACGTCACCACCAGTCCCACGGCGAGGAGGACGAACGCCGTGGCGAGGCCGACGACCGTGGCCTTGTGCCTTTGCGCGAACTTCCTCGTCTGGTACCAGGTGCTCGCGGGTCGCGCGGAAATGGGCTCGTTCTTGAGGTATCGGCGGATGTCCGAGGCGAACGCGTCGGCCGACTCATACCGGCGGGCCTTCTCCTTCTCGAGCGCTTTGCCGACGATCGTCTCGACAGCGCCGCGGAGCGAGCGATTGATGCTCGAGAGTGCGGTCGGCTCCTCCTCATCCGGACACTCGAGGCGCGGGTGCGAGGCGCCGCCGCCCGGGTTGTACACGGTGCTCGCCACGTCGACTCGCGTGAACGTGAAGCGATCCGCGGGGAAGTGAGCCTGGCACCACGCGACCATCTCGTGATCGACGTCGAAGCCGAGGTAGCGCCCGCGAAAGCGCTCGCCCATGTAGCCTCCGTCGCGCAGCCCTACCGCGCTCTTTCCAACCCCCGAGCCGATGTCCACGATGGTGGAGTCGAGGCCCGCGTAGCGATGCGCGAAGAAGTACATCCAGATGGGCGCGGACGCGGTGAGGTAGTAGAGGTGGGGGAAGAAGATCGAGTTGCCCACGCCGGTGCGCACCATGAGGCGCAGCGGCGGAAGCGGCTGCCGGGTGAAGAGCC
>JANNJB010000133.1:0-6523 GCA_031405615.1 Vicinamibacteria bacterium
CTTGACGGAATTTTAGCCGGTCGCCAGCCGGTTGGTGCCGAGCCGGATGCACGCAAGGCACTGGCGCGAAATCAAGCACTGGTGCGGCTCTCGACGGCATTGCCCTGGAAAGGCGCGCCGGTGCTTGACCCTGGGCCGGCACCTTATTTATCGATGCCGCAGTCTCGATCGGTTACTTTGCGGGCTTCGCCTGCTTGAGCGTGACCTCGATGTCGATGGCCTGCGCCGAACGGTATCTTCGCGTTCGTCTACCTCGTGGCCCTCATGTTCGGCACGGCCCTCGTCCGGTCGATCACCGGCTCCGTCCACGCTCTCTCCATCGGGACCATGAAACTTCAGCGGGGCGACTTCTCCCACCGGATCATCGTCCACAGCAAGGACCAGCTCGGCGACCTCGCGCAGTCATTCAACTCGATGTCGCAGGGTATCGAGGACCTTCTCGAGCAGCAGGGCGAGAAGGAGCGGATGGAAGAGGACCTGCGGGTCGCCCGCAACATCCAGATGAGCCTTCTGCCTCAGGAGTACGTCGAGGTCGAAGGTCTCAAGATCGCCGCGGTCTGCTTGCCCGCGAACGAGATGGGCGGCGACTACTACGACCTTCTTCCCCTTGCGAACCATCGCCTCGGTGTCCTGATCGCGGATGTCTCGGGCAAGGGCACGTCCGCCGCGCTCTACATGGCCGAGCTGAAGGGCCTCATTCTTTCGCTCTCGCGGAATCACGACTCGCCGAAGGCGCTTCTGACCGAGCTCAACGAAATCCTCGCGCCGAACCTCGACCGCCGGTCGTTCGTGACCATGACCTACGCGATCATCGATTCGCACAAGCGGACGCTGCGGGTGGCGCGCGCGGGCCACAATCCGCTGATTCACTTCGACGGCCGCACCGGCCAGACCCGACTGCTCTCACCCCCCGGCCTCGCGCTGGGTTTCGACGCGGGCGACACGTTCAAGGCGGTCATCCAGGAACTCGAGATTCCCCTCGTCCACGGCGACACGTTCCTGTTCTTCACCGACGGCATTTCCGAGGCCATGAACGGGGCTTCGGAGCTCTTCGGCGAGGGCCGCCTCGCCGCGATCCTGAAGGAAGCGAATGCTCTATCGAGCGACGACCTGAAGGAGCGCATCCTTCACGAGGTTCGGGTTTTCGCCGCGGGCGAGAGTCCCCACGACGACATGACGATGGTCATCGTCAAGGTCGTCTAGGAGTCAGGGTCATGTTCAGCCTCATCCTGGGAGCCGCGATGGCCATGCAAAGCGCCGATACGATCTTCGTGAACGGCCGTGTGTACGTACAGAAGGGCCGCTTCGAAAGCGCGCTTGCGGTCGCCGGCGAGCACGTGATCGCCGCCGGGGACGACGCCGCTATTCGCGCTCTGGCGACCAAGGGGACGCGCGTGGTCGACCTCAAGGGCCGGCTCGTGACGCCCGGCTTCAACGACGCCCACGTCCACTTCATCGATGGGGGTTTTGGTCTCCTGTCCGTGGACCTGCGCGACGCCAAGGACGAAGCCGATTTCGCAGGCCGCATCGGCAGACACGCGGCCGGTCTTCCGAAGGGGACATGGATCCTCAACGGAAACTGGGATCACGAGCGATGGAAGAGCCAGGCCCTGCCCACGAAGGCGCTCATCGACGCAGTCACTAAGGACAATCCGGTCGCGGTGAATCGGCTCGACGGGCACATGATCCTCGCGAACTCGGCGGCGCTCCGAGCCGCGGGCATCGACCGGAACACCAAGGATCCATTCGGGGGAACCATCGTGCGCGACGCCTCGAGCGAACCGACCGGCATCCTCAAGGACAACGCGCAGGACCTCCTTTATAAGGTGTTGCCCGATCCGACCCGCGAGATGAACGTCCGCGCGGCAAAAGCGGCGCTCGCGCACGCGGCGTCGCTTGGCGTGACAAGCATCCAGGACAACTCGTCGATTGACGCCCTGCCCACGTATCAGCAGATCCGGGCGGAAGGCGCCCTCACCGCGCGGCTCAACGTCTGGCGGCCCGCAAGCGCCATGAAGTCCCTGATTGGCGCGGGCGTTCGCTCGGGCCTTGGCGATGATTGGATCCGCATCGGTGCGATCAAGATCCTCTCCGACGGTTCGATGGGCGCCGGCACCGCCGCTTTTTTCGAGCCCTATACCGACGAACCGACCACGAGCGGCCTTCTGCTGTACCCAGTCGAAGAGCTCAACAAGATGATCGACGACGCGGACGCGGCCGGCTTTCAACTCGCCGTCCACGCTATCGGCGACCGGGCGAACGCCCTCGTGCTCGATGCGTTCGAAAAGACCGCGAAGGCTCGAGCGCGCGCCGATCGTCGGTTCCGGGTCGAGCATTCGCAGGTGGTCCGGCGCGCCGACCTCTCGCGTTACGCCGCCCTGCGCGTGGTCGCCTCGATCCAGCCCTCGCACTGCATCGACGACATGCGGTGGGCCCCGAAACGCATCGGCATCGAACGCTGCAAGATCGCCTACAACTTCAAGTCTTTCCTCGACGCCGGTATTCCTGTCGCCTTCGGCACCGACTGGTTCGTGGAGCCGCTCGATCCCCGCATCGGCCTTTACGCGGCGGTCACTCGCGAAACCCTCGACGGCGGTCCTTCGGGCGGTTTCCTCCCCGAAGAACGCATCCCGCTCGATGACGCCATCGATCTCTACACGCGCGGTTCCGCGTACGCGGAGTTCGCGGACAGCCGCAAGGGCACGCTTCACCCGGGGATGCTGGCCGACCTTGTCATCTTCGCGAACGATCTCTTCAAGGTCGAGCCCCGGAAGATCCTGACCACGCCGGTGGACCTCACGATGGTGGGAGGGCGCGTGGTCTTCGAGCGCACTCCGCCCAACACCCCGTGAGCCTCGATGAACGAACGCGCGCCGTCGTCGAAGCGGCGCTGGGCTACACCTTCAAGGACACCACCCTCGTCGAGCAGGCGCTGACTCACCGCAGCCTTCCCGCCGAGCACAAAGCCACGGCCTCGAACGAGCCTCTGGAGTTTCTCGGTGACGCGGTTCTTGGGTTCGTCGTCGCCGAGATGCTGCATCGCCGCGATCCCCAGGGCGCCGAGGGAGACAAGACCCGCATCCGCGCCCGTCTCGTCTCGACACCCACGCTGGTCGCGATCGCGCAGTCCTTCGATGTCGGTTCGCTGGTTCGCATGAGCGCGGGCGAGGAGAAGAACGCGGGGCGGACGCACGACAAGGTTCAGGAAGACGCGGTTGAAGCGCTGATCGCGGCGGTCTACCTCGACGGCGGAATCGAGGCCGCGCGCGGCGTGGTCAGGCGCCTCTTTGAGCCGCGCTTGAACGAGGGGTCGCTCGCGACCAAAGACGCGAAGGGCGCGCTTCAGGAGTTCCTGCAGGGTCGCGGTCTCGATCTGCCCTTGTACGAAGTCGAGTCGCTGGAGGGACCGCAGCACCGGCAGCGGCATCGCGTGAGATGCGTGGTGGGTGGGGAAGTGCTCGGAAGGGGAGAGGGTGCGTCGCGGAAGAAGGCGGAACTCGTCGCCGCCGAGCAGGCGCTTGAGGCTCTGAAGTCGCGGGACGAGAAAGGCTGAACCACGGGGTCATCGTCATTGCCGATGGCGACGCGGGGTTTCGCGGTCGAAAACGGGAGTTCGCGCTAGGCCCCGGCTTTCGCCGGGGTGACGAGAGGAAAAACAGCAGGGTCGGGGCCCGGTTGCGAACTCCGCGCGGCTTTCCAACTACCAAGCCAATTGGACACCCACGTCACCCCCGCGAAGGCGGGGGCCTAGCGCGCGCGTCCGTTTCCAGCCGCGAAGTATTGACTCTTCGGAACCGGCACAATATCTGAGTCACTAATGCTAATAAAAAATGCATTGACACATAACAACTAGTTCGCCTATCCTCCTCTTCGTCGAACAGGAGAAATCACAAACATGGGCAAAGTTATTGGTATCGATCTCGGCACGACCAACTCGTGCGTTTCCGTCCTCGAGGGCGACGCGCCGGTCGTCATCGCGAACTCCGAAGGCGGGCGGACAACGCCTTCCATCGTTGCGTTTACCAAGGATGGCGAGCGTCTCGTCGGCCAGGTCGCCAAGCGCCAGGCGGTTACAAACGCCGAGGCCACCATCTACTCCGTCAAGCGGTTCATGGGCCGCCGCCACAGTGAGATCACCGACGAAGCCTAGCTCGTCCCTTACAAGGTGGTCGAGCAGGACGGTCTGGCGCGCGTCGAGATCCGAGGCAAGGTCTACTCGCCGCCCGAGATTTCGGCCATGATCCTGCAGAAGCTGAAGCAGGCCGCCGAAGACCACCTCGGAACCACGGTCTCCCAGGCCGTCATCACGGTCCCGGCTTACTTCAACGACGCCCAGCGTCAGGCTACCAAGGACGCGGGCAAGATCGCCGGCCTCGAAGTTCTCCGCATCGTCAATGAGCCCACGGCTGCGGCCCTCGCCTATGGCCTCGACAAGAAGAAGGACGAAACCATCGCGGTCTACGACTTCGGCGGCGGTACCTTCGACATCTCCATCCTCGAAGTGGGGGAGGGCGTGGTCGAAGTGAAGGCCACCAACGGCGACAGCCACCTGGGCGGCGACAACGTCGACCAGAGGATCATGGAGTGGATCATCGCCGAGTTCAAGAAGGACGCCGGCATCGACCTCTCGAAGGACAAGATGGCGCTTCAGCGCCTGAAGGAAGAGGCGGAGAAGGCCAAGATCACGCTCTCGAGCGCAATCGAGACCGACATCAACCTTCCCTTCATCACCGCCGACGCCTCCGGCCCCAAGCACCTCTCTTTGAAGCTGACGCGCGCCAAGATGGAGCAGCTCGTGGCGGATCTCATCGAGCGCTCGATGGTTCCGGTGAAGCAGTGCATGAAAGACGCCGGCCTCGATCCCAGCAAGATCGACGAAGTCGTTCTGGTCGGCGGCATGACCCGCATGCCTCTCATCCAGCAGCGGGTGAAGGAGTACTTCGGCAAGGATCCCCACAAGGGTGTGAACCCCGACGAAGTGGTGGCGATCGGCGCCGCGGTCCAGGCGGGCGTGCTCTCCGGCGATGTGAAGGACCTTCTGCTTCTCGATGTCACGCCTCTGTCTCTCGGCATTGAGACCCTCGGCGGCGTCATGACCAAGCTGATCGAGCGCAACACCACGATCCCCGCGAAGAAGTCCGAGGTGTTCTCCACCGCTGCGGATTCCCAGACCTCCGTCGACGTGCACGTCCTCCAGGGCGAGCGCGATTTCGCGAAAGACAACCGGACGCTCGGCAACTTCTCGCTGGTGGGGCTTCCCCCGGCGCCACGCGGTGTCCCCAAGATCGAAGTCACCTTCGACATCGACGCCAACGGCATCGTGAATGTCACCGCGAAGGACATGGCCACGGGCAAGACCCAGCAGATCACCATCACTTCCTCCTCCGGCCTCGCCAAGGACGAGGTCGAGCGAATGGTGAATGAGGCGAAGTCCAACGCCGACGCCGACAAGAAGAAGCGCGAAGTCATCGACCTGCGCAACCAGATCGACGGTCTCGCCTACAACATCGAGAAGCTCCTCAAGGACAACAAGGACAAGATCGGCGAAGCCGATGCCAAGCCGGTCGAAGAGGCGATCGCGGCGGCCCGAAAGACCGCGGCCGACTCCGAGGACGGTGCCGCGCTCAAGAGCGCACTGTCCGACCTCGAGAAGGTCTCCCACAAGCTCGCCGAGGACCTCTACAAGAAAACTGCGGGTGCGGGCGGTCCGGACGCAGGCGGTCCACAGAATCAGGCGGATGGCGGTGGGCCCGCTCCGAATCCGGGCGCCGGCGCGCCCAAAGGCGACGTGGTCGATGCCGAGTACGAAGTGAAGCCCGGCCCCGACGCGAAGTCCTGACCACTTTCCGTTTCAATCAAAAACCGACCGACATTTCAGTCCGGTCACTGTCAAGGAGAAAACAAGGGATGGCGAAGAAAATCAACGTCAAGCCTCTTCACGATCGCGTTCTCGTAAAGCGCGTCGAGGAGAAGGGTGAGCAGAAGGTGGGAGGGATCATCATCCCCGACTCCGCCAAAGAGAAGCCGCTGCAGGCCGATGTGGTCGCGGTGGGCCCGGGTGAGTTCGACGACAACGGCAAGCGCAAGGCGCTCGACGTCAAGGTCGGCGACGTGGTCCTGATCGGCAAGTGGTCGGGCACGGAGGTCAAGATCGACGGCGAAGAGTATTTGATCCTGAAAGAAAACGAGATCCTCGGGATCGTCGGCTAAGAGATTAAGAGGAAATAAAAGAACTATGGCAAAGCAAATTGTTTACCACGACGACGCCCGCTCGGCGATCCTCCGTGGCGTGAATGCCCTGGCCGACGCGGTCAAGGTCACCCTCGGTCCCAAGGGCCGGAACGTCATCATCGACAAGAAGTTCGGGTCGCCGACGATCACCAAGGACGGCGTCACCGTCGCCAAGGAGATCGACCTCAAGGATCCGATCGAGAATCTCGGGGCCCGCATGGTCCGCGAAGTCGCGAGCAAGACGTCCGACGTGGCCGGTGACGGCACCACCACCGCGACCGTTCTGGCTCAG
>JANNJB010000134.1:0-5438 GCA_031405615.1 Vicinamibacteria bacterium
CCGTAGGTGTCCTTGTAGCTTCGCTTGATTCCCGAGATATCGACGCCGATCTGGCCGGGGAACTGTTTGCGCAGACCGAGGATGAACTCGTCAACGTAGGGCTGGTGGAGGTTCGGGTCGAACTCGGAAGATGCGAGTGTCGCCGAGCGCGCCGGCGTCAGCACCTCGGTCTCCAGAACACCGTCGCCGTCGCGGTCATACACGGAACGGAAG
This sequence comes from Vicinamibacteria bacterium, assembly GCA_031405615.1. Classification (GTDB taxonomy): domain Bacteria; phylum Acidobacteriota; class Vicinamibacteria; order Fen-336; family JAGNNV01; genus JAGNNV01. The sequence goes on from JANNJB010000134.1 coordinate 214, forward strand.
CTGGCGGCGCCTTCTCCGCCGAAAGTTGTGACGCCGTCGCGACCCATGACCTGTTCGTGAACTCGCACCGCGGTCCCGCGGAGCACCGTCTTGTTATCGGCTCCGAGCATGTAGGAGAAGCCGAATCGAGGGCCGATATCGAGGCTGTCCTGCCGGACGACGTCAAAGATGCCATCCTCCCGTCGAACCTTGTCGAAACGGACGCCCAGGTTGACGGTCAACCTGGAGGTGGGTCGCCAGGTGTCCTGAAGATAGACCCCGTGGTTCGAGTCGTGAGCCTCGCGCGCATTGACGGTGGTGGGCGTGGCATAGCGGCGGTGGAAAGGAACGAGACCGGCGGCCGGGTTGTTGGGATCCTTCATCCGCTGCTCCTCCAGGAAGAATCCACCGTTGACGTACTGGGTCTGGAGGTCGTAACGGTTGCGGGGGGCGGCGAAGAAACCGGTCTGGAACTCGTGCGTGCCGCCCCAGCCGTTCTTGAAGTACGTAAAATCGCCGCGTACGATAATTTGAGACGCGGGCTGCAGGCCCAGCGATTGGGCGTTGCCGCCCTCGAGGATGCGCCCCGAGCCCTGCACCGACACTGCCTGCACGTTGGCGCGCTGGTGAATGACGATCTGGGGTCCGGATCCCGGCGACTGCTCGAGAGTGCTGCCGTCCGAGCCGCCCTTGTTGTTGTAGGACGCCAGGAGTGTTGAGGTGAGGTTTTGTCCCCAGACGGATGTCACCTTGGCGCCGTAGAGCGATCCGCCGGTTGCGCTGACAAGGACAGGCTCGTAGTTGAATTCCCGGTCGCTCGAGAAGGTAATCCGGTCGCGCTGGTAGAACACCTGCGCCTCGTGCGAAGAGTTCAGCCGGGCCGTGAGCTTGAGGTAGGGCTGCCAGCTCTCGCTGGTGTTGTTGAAGAGAGACTTGTTGGGGAAGAACTGTTGAAGCCGCTGGACCTCCACCCCGGTGCGGGAGATTCCGCTTTCCGACTTGGCTTTGCGGATGGCGCCGAAGAACCAGACCCGGTCTTTCTTGATCGGGCCGCCGAGCGAGGCGTCGAACTGGTTGACATAAGCAGTGGTGGGCGTTCCCAGCGCGGCCTTGACCGGATCGCACGAAACCGCCGTAACACCGTTGATTGAGTTCGAGAACGGCGAGCAGTTGCCCGCGTTGTTATCGTTAAAGTCGAAGGGCTGGTAGGCCCAGCCGGCGCTGCCCTTGAACTGGTTGCCGCCGCTCTTCGTGACCACGTTCATGACGAGGCCGGTGCCGAGAGGAGCCGAGGCGTCGACCCCTCCCGTCTTCACCTGGATGTCCTGGATCATGTCCGCGCCCATCGCGACATACGTGATTTGCGCGTCGTTGTAGTTGGAGGCGAGTGTGCCTTCGAGTTGAATCACATGGGCGAAGTGCTCGGTCGCGTGGCCGAAGTAGACTTGGCGTCCCGAGCCGTCGTCGAAGCTGCGCGAGATGACGCCCGGCGTGAGTTCGAGAAAGTCGCTCCAGTTTCGGCGAGCCTGAATCGGCATCTCCTTCTGAAAATCGCCGTCGAAGTTCAGGACGTTTCCGGGCTTCGAAACCTCCAGCATCGGCGTCTCGGCTTGGACGACGATCGATTCCTCGAGACCGCCGACCTTCAGTGTGAAGTCGAGCGCGAAGGTTCCGCCCGCCCGGATCAGGATCTTTTCACGCTTGATCGTGGTGAAGCCCTGCATTTTGACGGTGATGAGATAGGTGCCGGGCTTCAGGTTGATGAGGCGGTAATATCCCTCCGCGTCCGTCACCGCGGCAATCGGCGCAATGGCGCTCGCGCCGGTGGCCGTGATCGTGGCTCCGGGCAAGCCCGCACCTTGCTCATCCTTTGCGTAACCGCGCAAGCCGCCGTCCGTCTGGGCAAATAGAGCGGTCGAGGCGAGGAGCATGGTTCCGGCCAGGCCAATCATTGGATGGATTTTTTTGAACCTCATGGTCATCTCTCCTCGTAGTGGATGGCGCGTCCCCCCAGGCGGAGCCCGCAAGCATCCGGGGGAGACGAACAAACGGTTGGTGTCAGTAGACGCCCGTCGGCCGCGCCTGTCAAATCGCGGCCCGTTCGCCGCCCGTTCGACGGGCGGCCAGGCTCAACCTGGAGAACGACGAGCCCCGGAGCTTTTCGAGTACGAACGGTCGCGCGCTGAAACCGGCGCTACACTTTCGAACATGAACCGTAGACAGTTTTCGACGGGCCTCGCCCTTGCCGCATTCGCCCCTGGCTTCGCGGCTTCGTCGACCGTGCAAACCCCGCCCAGGGTCAACCAGGATCGCCTTCGCAGGCGCCTTGAAGACCTGAGCGTTTTCGGGCGGCGCGCGGGCGGGACCTTCGAGGACGGGGTGAGCCGCACCGGTTTTTCGGACGCGGACGTGGAGGCGCGGGCGTGGCTCCTCGAGCAGATTCGCGCGATCGGGCTGGAGCCCCGCATCGACGCGGCCGGGAACATCTCTGCCCTTCGATCCGGGACCTTTGGCGCGCTGAAGCCCATCCTCTTCGGATCGCACATCGACTCGGTGCGGGGCGGAGGGAACTTCGACGGCGACGTCGGTTCGATGGGATCGCTCGAAGTGATGGCGACCCTCATCGAAAAGGGCGTGCGGACCTCACATCCCCTCGAATACGTGGTCTGGGCGGCCGAGGAGTCGAACTACAGCACCGGCCTCCACGGAAGCCGCATGGCCGCTGGTCTGATCGAGCCGGAAGAGTTCGATCGAGTTCAAAACGGCATCTCGAAGCGCGACGCGGTGAAGAAGATCGGCGGTGACGTATCGCGGATCGCGGAAGCGCGCCGCGCCAAAGGCTCATTTCACGCCTACCTCGAACTTCACATCGAGCAGGGCGGCAAGCTCGACCGTGCGAAGGTCCCGATCGGCGTGGTGGAGGGGATCGTCACCATCGACGACTACGACGTCCACGTTCGCGGTTTCGCGAATCACGCGGGCACGACACCGATGGCAGAGCGACGCGACGCGCTCGTCGCGGCCTCGCAGATCGTTCTCGCGGTCCAGCAGATCGCGAACCGCGAGCCGGGGGCGCAGGTGGGCACCGTGGGTCAGTTGAACGTGAAGCCCAACGCGCCGAACGTGGTCCCAGGGGACGTGGAACTCACGGTCGAGTTCCGCGACCTCGATGGCGCGAAAGTCGCGCGGCTCGGCGAAGCGCTCAAGGCGCGCTGCGCCGATATCGCGAAGGCTACGAACACCGAGGTCGACGTGAAGTTCACGAGCCGGCACGAGGGCGCGCGCGCGACCCCGGCCATTCAGTCCGCGATCGAGAAGGCCGCCGCATCTTTGTCTCTGCCCACGATGCGCCTTCCAAGCGGCGCCGGCCACGACGCTCAGGCCATCGCGACCCTCGGGCCGATGGGCATGATCTTCGTCCCGAGCGTTTCGGGCATCTCGCATTCGCCGCGGGAACTCTCCCGCTGGAACGAAATCGCCCAGGGCGCCGATGTCCTTCTCGCCACGATCCTGGACCTCGATCGGTTGGACCGGATCGCGTAGTTCCCTCGGGAACACCCGGATAACGCGGGTTTCTATAAAATCCCCCGCTGTCCGCTGCAACCAGGCGGCTATCACCAATCAAAGAGAGGTTCCGGTCATGAAGTCCAAACCCCTGGCGGCGCTCTTCGCCGCGTCCCTCCTTCTGCAGGGCTCCACGAATTCCGCCGCTCAGGTTGCCCCCGCGGCTGCAGGCGTTCCCAGATACGAAGGCCTCGGCGGTTTTTCGCGAAGGGTGACGGCCTCGCCGGAAGCGCAGGCCTACTTCGATCAGGGCCTTTCGTTCCTCTACGCGTTCAACCACGACGAGGCGATCCGCTCGTTTCAGAGGGCGGCTGAACTCGACCCGGCAAGCGCCATGCCGCTGTGGGGACTGGCGCTCGCGAACGGACCTCACATCAACAACATGGCGGTTCCGCCCGAGCGGGAGAAGGCGGCGTTCGACGCGCTGGTGAAGGCGCGAAGCCTGGCCACAGCAGCGACGCCCACGGAGAAGGCGCTTATTGGCGCGCTCTCCGCCCGCTACGCCGATCCGCAGCCGAAGGATCGTACCGCCCTCAATCAGGCCTATGCCGGGGCGATGCGGGCGGTCTGGGCCCGCTTCCCGAAAGACGCGGACGTCGGGGCTCTCTTCGCGGAATCGCTCGCGAACCTGCGGCCCTGGGATCTGTGGCTTCCCGACGGTCGGCCTCAGCCGGGCACGGAGGAACTGGTGCGCGCGATCGAGGCCGTGCTCGTCCTCGCGCCGAAGCATCCCTTCGCCAACCATCTGATGATCCACGCCGTGGAGGCGTCCCGCAATCCCGAGAAGGCCGACCGCGCGGCCGACGCTCTTCGGGATCTCCAGCCCGGCCTCGGTCACATGGTCCACATGCCGTCGCACATCGACGTGCGCCGTGGACGCTGGCAGCAGGCGATCGACGCGAACGCGAAGGCCATCGAGGCCGATCGGCGCTACACCAAGGTGGCGCCGGAACCCGGCTTCTATCGGCTGTACATGTCGCACAACCACCACATGCTCGCCTACGCGGCGATGATGACCGGACAGAGCGCCCTCGCCCTGAAGACAATGCGCGACATGGTCGACGCGATTCCCTTCGACTTTTACAAGGAGAACGCATGGGCCGATGGCCTCATGGCCGCGCCCCTCGAAGTCCTCATGCGCTTTGGGCGGTGGGACGAAATCCTCGCGACCCCGCTCTTCCCGGAGTTCACACCGATCTCACGATCGATTCAGCACTACGCGCGGAGCGTCTCGTACGTCGCGAAGGAGGACCTCGTGAATGCCGTCAAGGAGCAGGCTGCCTTCATGGAGGCGAGGACCCGGGTCGCCAAAGAAGCGACGTTCGGCAACAACACCGGCTCGGATCTCCTCGACGTGGCGGAGAACCTGATGAGAGGGGAGATCCTGTTCCGCTCCGGTAAGGTCGATGAAGGCCTCGCCGCTTTGCGCGAAGCAGTGGCGCGGGAGGACAAGCTGCGCTACGACGAGCCCCCGGACTGGATCCAGCCGACTCGGCACGCGCTGGGCGCTGCCCTGCTTCAATCCGGCCGCCTGGGCGAGGCCGAGGCGGTCTTCCGCTCCGATCTCACGCGGCTGCCGGGCAATGGTTGGAGCCTTTACGGTCTCGCGCGCTCCCTGCGCCTGCAGAAACGGTCGGGCGAAGACGCGCAGATCGAGAAGCAATTCGAAAAGGTATGGGCGA
>JANNJB010000135.1:0-2323 GCA_031405615.1 Vicinamibacteria bacterium
GAGAGGCCGGCGATCGTGGGGATGACGATCGTGCTCATGATCTCCTTGTGGAGTTCGAGCTTGAGATTGAGGGCGGGCGAGATGGTGCCCATGCCGCCGGTGTTGGGACCCTTGTCGCCATCGAGAAGGCGCTTGTGATCCTGCACGCTCGCAAGCGGAACCGCGCGGGTGCCGTCGCACAGGACGAGGAACGAAACCTCTTCGCCGGGAAGGAACTCTTCGATCACCACGCGTTCGCCCGCTTTGCCGAAGCGCTTGTCCTTCAGCATCGACGAAGCGGCGGCTCGTGCTTCTTCCCTGGTCTCGCAGACGATGGCGCCCTTCCCCGAAGTCAGGCCGTCGGCCTTGACCACGCAGGGGATGCCGAGCTTGCCCTCTTTGAGGATGCGCTCGGCTTCTTCGAACGAACCGCAAACCGAGTAACGCGGCGAGGGCACGTTGTGCCGGGTCAGGAACTCACGGGCGAAGACCTTGGAACCTTCGATCTCCGCGGCCGATCGGGTGGGTCCGAAGATGCGCAGCCCGCGTTTCTTGAACTCATCCACGATCCCGAGAACGAGGGGAAGCTCGGGCCCGACAATGGTGAGATCGGCCTTGATGGTCTGGGCGAAGTCGGCGAGCTCGACGGTGTTTGAGGCCTCGATCGGAACGAGCCGCGCGTGCTTCGCGATGCCGGCATTCCCGGGTGCGCAGTAGATGTCGTCGACGGCACCTATTGTGCTCTCCCGGAGCTTCGCCACAATCGCATGCTCACGCGCACCATTTCCGACCACCAGGATCTTCATTCCTGCCCCTATGGTCTGTTCAAACGGGCGGGGTTGTCAACCCCTCCTGGAACTCGTTCATTTCCGGCCGGCCGCCGCCGCGTAGATGTCCCGGGCCACGAGCCCGGTCCGAAGCGAAGCTTCTTTCGCGGCATGGCGAGGTGTGGCCCCCATTTCAACCTCGGCATCGAAGTGAGCCAGCGCGTCCTCCATCGAACCCAACTTCATCTTCGGAGTGTCGGCTCCCCTCACCACAAGCACGATCTCGCCCAGGACCTCGGAACGGCTCTCGAGATCCTTCGCGATCTCTCCAAGCGTGGCGCGCTTCAATTCTTCATGGATCTTCGTGACCTCGCGACACAGAAACCCGTCGCGATCGCCAAGCACCGTGATCATGTCGCGCAGGCTTTCCACCACGCGATGCGGCGACTCGTAGAAGATCAACGTTCCTGGTACCCGCTTCAGCTCTTCGAGCCGCGTGCGGCGCGCCGAAGAGGTGCGCGGAAGAAAACCCGCGAACACGAATTCATTGGTGGGCAGACCACTCACCGACAGAGCAGCGACAAGCGCCGAGGGGCCGGGAATGGGGCTCACCTTGATACCCCGTTCATGAGCCGCGCGCACAAGCGCAAAACCAGGATCCGAAATGGTGGGGGTGCCCGCGTCGCTCACCAGAGCGATGTCGGATCCGCCCGCGATTTTCCCCAGAAGTTCATCAATTCGCGCAACTTCGTTGTGCTCGAAACAGGAAATGAGGGGCTTTTTGATGCCGAGATGGTTGAGCAGTTTGGACGTCCGCCGGGTGTCCTCACAGGCGATTAAATCCACTTCTTTCAAACACTTAACTGACCGCAAGGTCAGGTCCTCCAGGTTGCCCAGGGGCGTCGCGACCACGAAGAGCGTCCCCCCCGTTTCCTTGACAGTTTCAGAGCCCATCGCCTAGCATTCCCGGAAGTTCCCGCGCGTTCCTTGGGGTTTCGACTGGAGAGCCGTTGATTTTCCAGGAGTTCATAAAGACGTCATTTGAGGAGAAGTTGCTCTTGGCCGAGATCAGGTTGCAAGAAGGCGAGACTATCGAAAGCGCCCTCCGCCGCTTTAAGAGAAAAGTCCAGCAGGAAGACATCATCAAGGATGTCAAGAAGCATAGTTTCTATTTGAAGCCGGGCGAGAAGAAGCGCGTGAAGCAGGCGCTCGCACGCAAGCGGAGCCGCAAGAAGTACCGTCGCGAGGACTAAGAGCGCTCGGCGTTCCGCCCCTGCGCTGAGCCCGCCATAGCGCTTGTGCTGAGCTCGACGAGGAGCTTGGTCGAAGCACGGAGGGCTAGACCTAACTGGTAAGGCAGGAGCCTTGAAAGCTCCCGGGCTTCACGGCCCTTCGGGGTTCGAGTCCCCGGCCCTCCGCCAAGCCTGGGCGGAGCCCAGGCTCTGGCGAGGGCCGGAGCATCGGTGCCTCGCTGGCGCTCGTCATCGAGTCCCAACGCGAATCGCCAAGCCTGGGCGGAGCCCAGGCTCTGGCGAGGGCCGGAGCATCGGTGCCTCGCTGCGCTCAGCGTCGAGCCC
>JANNJB010000136.1:0-2785 GCA_031405615.1 Vicinamibacteria bacterium
GTAGCATCCTGACCGGTCAGACCGGCCCATCTGGCGGTGCGATGACTCCCATCCGTTCCGCTTCACCCCCCGTCTCCCGAGGTCTTTCATGATCACCCAGGATCCAAGCGCCAGGGCCTTCCGGCTCGCGGAAGTCGAAGAACACCTCAAGGCGAAATTGGCCCCCGAAGAAGCCGCCCTGCTCCTGAGTTTCGGCCGCGCCGTCTTCAACGAAATGCCGGATTCCATTGCCCTTGAAGGCAACGCCGCCCGGCTCGCGGAGCGCCTTGTCCAGCACTTCAATTTCTTCGTGAACGAGGTGCCCGAGGCCGGGCAGGCGGGTGCGGGCATACCGGGCCTGCACGTCCGGGCCCGGCACATCGGTGTGGCGGAGAACCGCGTCATCGCGGGCAAGACCGTGTCCGCCGAAGTGACGGTCGTCGAAACGCACACCCTCGACGCTCCCTTCATCTTCGAGAGCCTCAAGAACTACTTCCGCAAAGCGGGGCTGCGGGTGGTGTCTTCGATCCACCCGATCCTGAGCGTCAAGCGGCAGTGGGGGAAGGTCACGGCGGTGGCTCCGGCTGCAGAAGAGGGCACGAAGGAACTGCTGTGCCACTTCCGGATCGAGCGGGTCGAAGACAAGGATCGACTTCGCGAGATCGAGCATGAGGTTCAGGCGGTCCTCAAGGCCGTCTTCGTGTCCGTGGGCGATTTCGCGGCCATGCAGCGCGCGGTTTCCGAGGTCGCGGGTCGGATCCGCGACCGCAAGGCCGACGCGGGCCGGCAGGCCTCGGCCAAGGCCTTCCTGGAATGGCTGCTCGAAGAGAACTACATCCTGCAGGGTGTGGCGCGCTTCGCGGTCACCTCCGCGGGCGAGCTCGACCGCAAGGGAGAGATCTCCCTCGGCGTTCTGACCGATCCGGCCCTGCTGAGCGTGGTCTTCCCCGACATGGTCGAAGAGATCGAATCGCGGCTCCTTCCCGCCCCCGACGATGACCGGATCGTGGTGATCGATTACGGCAACCATGCGACCGCCATCCATTCGCTCGAGCCGGTGGACGACATCGTGGTCCGCGAATGGACCGAGGATGGTTCGCTCAAGGCGATCACGCTTCTCATCGGCCGCTTCTCCATGACCGCGCTGATCGAGCGCCCGACCGATATTCCCCTGCTTCGCGAGAAGCAGGACTTCCTGCTCGAGAACTGCGGCGGCATCAAGAACTCCCACGCCTACCGGGAAACCCGCACCATCTTCAACCGGATGCCGAAGCGCGAACTCTTCTACACCGACCGCACCTCGCTCAAGCACATCGTGGACACCATCATCTTTGCCACCGGCGACGACGATCTCTTCGTCCACCTGCGCCAGGGTGCTGGGTATCAGGCGCTCTATCTCGTCTTCTCGAGGTCCCGGTACTCCGGCCAGATGGAGCGCGATCTCACCGAGAAGTACCGGGATGAGTTCGGCCCGATCACTTTCGTGACCTCGGCCGATCTCGGCAACTCCTCGATGATCGTGTTCTATTTCGACGGGGATCAGATGACCGAGCCCGTGAACGTCGACCGGGCGCGGGAGATCGCATCCCAGGAAGCGCACACCTGGTCGGATCGGGTGTCCCTCGAGATGGTCCGCCATTTCGGCGAGGAAGAGGGCCGCAAACTCTTCAACCGCTATGTGCGGAGCGAATCGAGGAGCGGTGTCTACCGCGAGATGACGCCGCCCGAACAGGTGCCCCAAGACGTCGCCTGCCTCGAGGAACTGAGCGAGGGCCTCGGCGCCCGCGCCCTGCCCAAGTCGACCGACGAAGCCACGCTCAAGGTCTTCTCACGGCGGCCGCTGGTCCTTTCAGAGATTTTCCGGACCCTCACCAACCTCGGCCTGGACGTGAACGAAGAAGTCTCGATGCCGGTGTCCCTGCCGAACGGGCGGAAGGGGCACATCTACCAGTTCGAAACCCATGCCACCACGAGGGTCATCGGCTCGCTCGCCTCCGATACCCCGCGCGTGGTCGATGCCCTTCGCCGCATCGAAGAAGGCCGGTCCACCGACGATCCGCTCAACGCGCTCATCCTCGAAGGCGGCCTCACCGCGAGGGAAGTCGAGGTCCTGCGCTGCCTGCGCAACCACCTTCTCCAGCTCAGAACCCACTACAACGTGGAGACCGTGAACCAGGCCCTGCTCCGGAATACCGGGGCCACGACCGCGATCTCCCGCCTCTTCGCCGCCCGTTTCGACCCCGTTCTCGGCGAGGGCGGAAGCGCCGATCGGAAGGCCGCGCTCGACGCGCGCGGAAAGGACGTCCAAAACGCCCTCGAGGCGATCACCAGCCTTCAAGACGACGAGATCCTGCGCGGTCTCTCGGGCCTGGTGGGGGCCGCGCTCCGCACCAACGCCTTCCAGAAGCCGGAGCGTGTGGTGATCTCCGTGAAGTTCGAGTCGAAGAACATTCCCCTTGTTCCTTCGCCCAAGCCCATGTTCGAGATCGCCGTGCACTCGAACGCCGTTCACGGCGTGCATCTGCGCGGCGGCAAGGTCGCGCGCGGCGGCATCCGCTGGAGCGATCGCCACGACGACTTCCGGCGCGAAGTTCTTGGTCTCATGAAGACGCAGATGGTGAAGAACTCGATCATCGTGCCCGTGGGTTCGAAGGGCGGCTTCGTCCTCAAGGGAACCCTGCCCACGCGGCCGGCCCTCGACGCGTACCTCATCGACCGCTACCGCGAATACGTGTCGGGTCTGCTCGACATCACCGACAACATCGTCGATGGCGCGGTCCTCCATCCGCCCGACGTGGTCCGCTAC
>JANNJB010000137.1:0-3254 GCA_031405615.1 Vicinamibacteria bacterium
GCTGCCGTCCCGCGCCTGAGGATCAGGGCCGCGGATATCGCGAACAACGCGGCGCCGATGAGAATGCTGGCGACGAGGGGGAACGGCCACCACGCGAGGACCAGCGCCATGGGCGCGCAGGCGAGGAGAGCGGAGCCCAACGGACGGGCCACATCGAGCGGAGCATGGGTACGGGCCCTCCCAACGAGGGCGGCAAAGAGCGCGGCCTCCGCGGCGGCGAACGACCACGAGGCTCCAGGAAGACCGAGGAGGGGTATCAGCGCCACGCCGAGCACGGCCGCGACCCCGACCCGCATGGCGGTGAGTCTTGGAATCATCGCGGTGTCAGAGGCGGCGATCAGGACGTGGAAGAGGGAGGCGTTGGCGAAGCAGAGGAAGAGCGCCACGGAAAGGATCCGGAGCGCGACCGCAGCCTCGATGAAGCCGGGGCCGAGGATGCGAAGGACCTCTTCCGCGCACAGAGCCAGACCCACCGCAGCAGGCATCCCGATCCACACCACGAGGCCGAACATTCTCTGTGCGGCTCCTTGAGTGCCCTTGAGGAGGTCGCGAGTCACCGACGGCAAAGCGCCGGCCGCGATGGCGCTTGGCAGCGTCAGCAGCGACTCCACGATACGGGTCGCTCCCCCGAAGAGGCCCACGAAGTGCGCGCCGCTGAACGCCTGAAGAAGGAACAGCTCAACGCGGGTCGAGAGAATGGCGAGATAGCTGTTGACCCCCATGGGCGCGGCCTGCCTCAAGATGGCCCGCGGTGACGCGCCCGGGACGTCGTCCTTTGAGCCCGAGGCGCGAACCTGAAGCAGCAGGCCGCTCAGGACGAGAGTGGGAACCACGGCCAGGGCATAGGAGAGCGCTGCCCCCTCGAGGGTGAGACCAAAGGGCGCCACGATGATGAAGCCAACCAGGAAGAAGCGAAACACCAGAAGCAGCACCACCTCGTCGAGGCGCCGGCCCAGGGCGCGCAACGCGGTCCCCGTCATCTCTATCCAGCTCGCAGCCAGGAAGTGGATCGTGCACAGCGAAAGCACCAGGGGTGCGGCGGACGAGAGTCGCGAAGCGACAGGTATCAAGGCGGCGCAGAGTCCTATCACCCCCAGGGACAGCCCGGCCTTCATGAGGAAGAGCGTCCGGACATTCCTCCGACTGCGCACGATCAGGGGGACGACTACCGAGTTGACGCCGAGGTCCGCCAGTTCGGCGATCATCAGTCCGATCGAAAGGGCCAGCACGAAAGAGCCGAAGGTGGCGACACCCATCGACCGGGTCAACCACAACGTGGCCACGATCGAAGAGATGCGGATGACGATCTCGGCAGAAAGGCGGATGGCGCCACCGATGGACGCCTCCCGCGCGGACCCCGAGGCCTGGGTCATGCGACTCGTTCGGACGCCCGCAGCCGCATCTTGAGGCGTGCCCATCCCGCCCGCAGGGCGGGCGAAATTGCCGCCACCGGGCGGCCGGCGCGGCGAAGCCGGTGTGACTCGGCGTCGTGCTCGATCCACGCGCGAGCGGCATCGTAGTAAGTCGGCGCGTGGCGGCCACGGATGAGCGTATCGCGATCCGAAGACTCCGCCCAGGGCCTGGGGCTCATCGAGCGATCCGCCACGGCCGTCGCATACTCCGTGCCGCGGATCGGGTAGGACGTGGTGGTGAGCACGATGTCGGGCTCGCTCCGGCGAATGTGTTCCACCGTGGCCAGGAGGTCGCGATCCTCCTCGCCCTCGTAGCCGACCATGATGAAGAAGCCAACCTCGATACCGTGCGCGCGGAGGAGCGTGGTGGCCGCCCGCACTTGTTCGACCCGGACCCTCCGGTCCATGGCGTCCAGGATGCGTTGAGAGCCGCTCTCCGATCCGATCCACACTCTGAAGCAACCGAGGCTTTTGAGCGCCAAGACGACATCCGTGTCCACACGTTCGGCCCGGGTGATGCACTCGAAGGGTATGCGCAGGCCGCGCGCCTTCATCTTCGCGGCGAACTCGAGCGTCCAGCCGCGGTGAATGGTGAAAACGTCGTCGACGAACCAGAGTCTCTCCGGTGCGTACCGCCGCTCGATGAACGCGATCTCTTCGACCACATCGTCGACCGGACGCCGCCGATGCGACTCTCCATAGACTGCTCGCGAGCACCAGCGGCAGGTGAAGGGGCACCCGCGCGCGGTTGTGAGAGAGATGGAGCCGTACCCGTGACGGCTGCGCCACGCTTCGAGATAGGGCTCGAGTGCGATCGCTTCGCGGTCCGGCCACGGGTGTGCGGACAGGGTTTGGATCAAGGGGCGATCGGGGGCGTGCACATGCCTCTCACCAACCCGGACGCTCGTGCCCGGGATTCCCTCGGGCGGAGGGCCGTCGTGCCAACGACCAAGGAGTTCGCAAAGCGTCAATTCGCCTTCACCGCGCACCACGACGGATGCTCCGTGGGCCAGGTACTCGTCGGGATTACCAGAGGGGTCCGGCCCGCCCACGATGACGGGAATACCGAGTGCGCGCGCCGACGCGATCAAAGCGACGACGCGAGGGCGCGTCAACATGTTGGCGTAGAGGCCGAGCCGCCGCGGAGTCTGGCCCGAGAGCCTGGCCAGCAGCTGCTCCGGGCTCGAGAACGTGGAATCGAAGACCTCGACGGACACGCCCTTCGACTTGAGATAGGCGGACAGATAGAGCAAACCGAGGGGGGGATACGGTCGCATCACCTTCGACTCGACGGGATCGAGATCGATGAAGTACCCGTGGGAGAGGAGGATTTCCGCCGCCATCAGGCCTCGCCCGGGCCCGCGGGGTCGAGCAAGGGCGTGGCGGCCGCCCCTCTCGAGAGTTCGGGAGACCAGGGGCGAACCCTGAGGCGATCGCGACTCGTAAGGGCGAGCGCCACCTTCGCGATGGCGCGAAGAGAACCGTAGCGGGCGATCCTCACCAACCGTCGGATCGACCCGGCCTCAGCCGCGCGCAGGCTGCGGGCCAGGCGAAAACGCGCGTGCGTGTAGGTGTGAAGCCAGCGGTAATAGCGAGTCCCGTGGAGCCCCTCGAAGAGCATGGCCAGATCGTTGGAGTCGCGCCAGTGCCGGCGTTCGCCCATTTCGTGCCGGACACGCTGGTGAAAGCGCGTGCCCGGCAGAGGGTAAGAAACCGAGACGCCGATGTCCTCGGGAAGCACATCCTCAATCAGGCGGATCGTGGCCTCGATGTCTTCGTGCGTCTCGCCGGGGTACCCGAACTGAATGAAGAACCCGACCTTGACGCCGCGGCGGCGAAGGC
>JANNJB010000138.1:0-17392 GCA_031405615.1 Vicinamibacteria bacterium
CTGACCCGAAGCAGATCTTCGCTCTAAGCTCGGGCGTCTATGCCGGCCAAGGCCTCCCATTCGCGCGAGTGGATGTTCCGACTCGTCCTCATGGGACTTTCGTTTCTGGTCGTGGTGAGCCTGCTCGAGATCACCGCCCGGATCTTGCGTTCCCAGCAGCAGGGCGGCAAGGAAGGGCGCGAAGACGCGCTCTACAAGGAGTACGACCCAGCACTTGGCTGGCGGAAGAAGAAGAACGCAACCGCGGTGTACAAACGTCGCGAGTACACGGTCGAGGTCAAGATCAACTCCCAAGGATTGCGGGATCCCGAACGACCGGTCGAGCCTTCGGCCGGAACGTTCCGCGTCCTGGCTCTCGGTGACTCGTTCATCGAAGGGTACACCGTCGATCTCTCGCAGACGATCACGCAGCGCCTGGAGGGACGGCTCAACGCCGCGGGGTGCCGTGCCGAGGTGATCAACGGAGGAACCTCCGCTTACAGTACGGACCAGGAGTATCTCTTCTACAAGACGGACGGCGCGCGCTATCGGCCTTCTCTCGTCCTGCTCTTCGTCTTCTGGAACGACATCATCTATACCGATCGCCAGGATTACTTCGGCACTCCCAAGCCGGCGTTCGAGATGGGAGGCGGGGAACTGCGCCTTCACCGATATCCGGTCAAGGAAAAGCCCCCAGCTCTGCCCGCGGCGTCGACGGAGGCCGAGGACGAAGCGCCCGGGGGCTCCGCGTTCCTCGAGATGGTTCGAGAAAGACTCTGGGTGGGGGCGCCCGATGCGCACGATGCCCTGGCGCGTTTCGGCCTCTGGAATCCCATTCCCAGGGCGACGCCGCGCCTCGAGATGCTCGTCTACGATCGAAGGAACCTGGCGCCGATCGAAGATGCGTGGGAGAAGGTGGGCGCGATCGTGACCGCGCTCAAGAACGATGTCGAAGCCCACGGTTCGCGTCTCGCCCTCGTCCATGTTCCCGGGCGCATGGAGATCCAGCCGTCCTCCTGGCGGGCCACCCAAAAACTCTACCGACTGTCCGGGGAGGCGTGGGACCTGAACAAGGTCAAGGGTCGGGTTCAGGCCATCGGCGCTTCGATCGGCGCACCGGTCATCGACCTCGTGCCCGCTCTCGTCGCCGCCGAGTCTCCCCTGCGCTCCACGTACTTCACGTTCGACGGGCACTGGAACGCGCGCGGTCACGACGTGGCCGCGGGCGCGGTCTTCGACTCGATGAAACAAACCGCTCTGTTGCCAAAGGGCTGCGGAGGCGGGTTGCCCGAACTCGCGACCTCCGCGGCGGTGTGGAACCCCGCGGACGAAGCGCCGGCGCATTCAATTCGTTGACCAGCCTGGTTATTTTACGGATCGCTCGGCTCGCGGACCTTTCTCCGAGTGTAGCCTCGCGGTAGAAACGCGCCGCCGCCGTGGCCGCGCATTTGGAGGCCTCATGAAAATTCCGAACACCGTGGTCGCAGGCTCCGTATTCCTGCTCGCCCTCACACTTTCCACACGGGCGCCCGGTCAGGAAACGAAGAAGCCCCTGACCTTCGGAACCGAAGTGAACCTCATCGCCGTGCCGGTGTTCGTCACGGACAAGGATGGGAAAACCGTGGCCGGCCTGACCGCCCAGGACTTCGAGGTCGAAGATGGCGGGAAGATGACGCCGGTCGAGGGCTTCCTCGCGGTCGCCGGCGACGGTGACCTCGGTGTGCCGGTCGACAGCGTGTCGAACCTGACCCAGCTCACTTCGAGACGTCAGTTCGTCCTTCTCTTCGATCTCGCACTTACCCGTGCGGTCGCGATCGAGCGCGCCCGCGTGGCGGCCCGGAAGTTCGTGGAAGCCCAGGTACGCCCCCGCGACCTCGTGTCCGTGGTGGCCGCTACGCCGCAGGGGATGAAGATCCTGCTCGGTCTCAGACCCGACCGCGTGCAGATGGTCCAGGCGATCAACGCGGTGGGGCGCGGTGATGTGGGACGCAACCGCGATCCGCTCGGGATCATCTTCGATACCGGCGTCGACGCCACGATGAGCGTCTCGGCGGAGCCGGGATCAAACCAAAGAATGGCGGAGGAGGAATCACGCGAGCGGGCGTTCATGACGATGCGGAACGAGCGGCAGGCTTACGCACAGCGGATCACACTGTTCCTCGGTGGTTTCCAGGCGCTCGCCCGGCAACTCGACGCCATCCGCGGCCGCAAGAACATCATCTTGTTCTCGGAAGGATTCGACACTTCGATCGTTTCCGGAACCATCGGCAACGAGCGAGCCACGACCTCGAACTCGGTGACCACCGGTGCGTTGTGGGAGGTGGACGGCGACGCCTACTTCGGTTCGGCCACCGGTCAGAGCGCCATGACCAACCTGTTCGCGACCATGCGGGGTTCGGACGTGGTCGTCCACACCGTCGATCTCGGCAGCGCCGGAACGGACACGATGAACCTGAGTTCGCAGGAAGGATCGCCCTTCTCGGCGTCGAGCATCGACTCCCTGGCCACTTTCGCGTCGAACACCGGCGGGAGATTCATGAAGGGCGTGTCCGATGTGGGTTCGGCGCTTTCCGACATATCGACCGCCACCAAGGACTACTACGTCCTCGCCTTCTCGCCCACTTCATCGGAGGTCGGAAAACTCCGGAAACTGAAGATCAAGGTGAAGAAGCCGGGTCTTCGGGTGAACCACCGCCCCGCCTACCTCGTGCCCGATCCGAAGAAGCCCGACATCTCCCGCCAGGCGCTCCAGGCTTCGGAGATCATCGCCAAAGGAATGACGGGCGGATCGATCCTTCTTTCCGCCTACGCTCTGCCCTACCGGTCGCCGCAGGCCGGCATCGGCCTTCCCGTGGTCATCCAGATTCCACCGGAAGCCTTCTCCGACGCCTTGAAGCGGAAGCAGATCAATCTCGAACTCTTCGGTTACCTCGTCGACGACAAGGGCACGGTCCGCGACTTCTTCAAGACCACGCCGAGCCTCGACCCCGTGACTCTCGGCGCCAAGATCAAGGCGAACGGCCTGCAGATCCTCACTACCTTCGCGGCGGGAGCCGGCAACTTCGAGGTTCGCCTGCTGGTCCGCGACACCGAATCGCCGAAGTTTGGGGCGCTGCGCATTCCGGTTTCGATTCCGGCGTTCCCCGCGACCCTGTTCGTGTCTTCTCCGATGGTGACCGACGACCCGTTCGGGCGGGTGGCCCTGCCCACGGTGACGGAGCGCCGTCCGGGTCGCGAAATTCCCTTCCGGATCGGCGACCGGCCGTTCACGGTGGAGGCGGCTCCGGTGCTCAAGCGCGGCGCGGCCCGCGAGATCTGCGTTTTCAAGACGCCGCCCACGGGGGAAGCGAAGGAACTGAAGGTGGTCTTGATCGGCGCGGATGGGACCGAGAAGGCGCAACCGTTCGAGAGCCTCACCGTGGGCCGCGACGCCGACGGCTTCGACCGCGTGGTCTTCACGATCTCCGCGAAGGATGTCGACGCGGGCGAATACGGGCTGCGCGTAAACATCGGGCCCACGGCATCGACGGTGTCCCGCCTGCGCGTTCAGTAACGGTCCCTGAAACGCGCGCGGCTTATCCGAGCCGGAGTGAGCGGATGTGCTCCCTCAAAGCGGGGCCGAGGTCGTCCCGCTTGAGGGCCAGGTCGACCGTCGCTTTCAGGAAGCCGAGTTTCTGGCCGGCGTCGTAGCGCGTGCCGGAGAACTCGTAGCCCAGGAGCCGGCGACGCGCGCTCAACGCCCGCAGACCGCTCGTGAGCTGAATCTCGCCGCTCTTGTCGTGCGCGGTTTTCGCGAGGTCGTCGAAGATGTCCGGAGTAAGAACGTAGCGGCCCATGATCGCCAAATCCGACGGCGCATCCTTCTGCGTCGGCTTTTCCACGAGTTCCTTGAGCAGGTGGAGGCGCGGATTTTCGGGGTCGCGCTCACCGCGGATCACACCGTAGGCGGAGATATCACAAAGCGCCACTTTGAGCAGGGCGATCACGGGATCGCCGCTTCGTTCGAAGATGTCCAACATCTGCCGAAGCGCGGGCCTTTCGGGGGAGTCGATCAGGTCGTCGGGAAGAATCACCGCGAACGGTTCCTGGCCCACGAGGTCGCGCGCGGCGAGCACCGCGTGGCCGAGGCCCAGGGGCTGTTTCTGGCGGATGTAGGAAACCGAGGCCAGATCCGAAACCTTCCGCGCCTCTTTGACCAGATCATCTTTTCCGCGCTCGCGCAGCGTCGCTTCGAGCTCGAAGGAGATGTCGAAATGATCCTCCATCGACGACTTCGAACGACCGGTCACGATGATGACGTGTTCGATCCCCGAAGCCACCGCCTCTTCGACCGCGTACTGGATGATGGGCTTGTCCACCACGCACAACATTTCCTTCGGCATCGACTTGGTGGCGGGCAGGAAACGCGTGCCGAGTCCGGCGGCCGGAATGACGACTTTTCGAACCTTAAGGCTCATGAGGAGAAAATAGCATCGCTCCATCTCAAACGCGTCAGGGAGACGCCGCCGCTTTAGGAGCCTAGGAAGACTGGAAGGAACAACGTGCTCGAACTTCGCTACGTGGCCGACAACAAGGAAGTGATCCTGACCATGATCAAGGATCGCGGTGACGATCCGGTGAAGGTCTTTGCCGACGCCGATCCCTGGGAGCTTGACGGCAAACGCCGCGGGATCATCCAGAAGGTGGAGAGCCTCAAACATCGCCAGCGCCTTGCCGGCGAGGAAATCGCGCGCAAGGGAAAGGCGAAAGAGGACGCAAGCGACCTCAAGGCGGAGATGAAGACGGTCTCGGACGACATCAAGTCCATGGATAAAGACCTCGCGCAGATCGAGTCGAAGCTCAACGACCTGATGCTGGTTCTGCCGAATATCCCGGACGCGACCGTGCCCCGGGGCGACGCCACGGCGAACAAAGTGGTTCGGAAGGTCGGAGCGCCTCGGACTTATGACTTCGAGCCGAAATTGCACAACGATCTTGGCCCGGCTCTTGGGATCATCGATTTCGAACGCGCGGCCCGGATTTCGGGAGCGCGTTTCTCGAGCCTGTGGGGCGCGGGGGCCAAGCTCGAGCGTGCGCTGATCCAGTTCATGCTCGACCTCCACACGAAGGAGCATGGTTATCTCGAGATCATTCCGCCCTACCTGGTCCTGCCCGAAACCCTGGTGGGAACCGGCCAGCTTCCGAAGTTCGAAGGCGATCTCTTCAAGACCGGAACCGCCGACCGCGAGCTCTACCTGATTCCGACGGCCGAGGTCCCGCTCACGTGTCTTCATCGCGACGAAATCCTCGAAGCCGAGGACTTCATCGCGACGAAATCCTCGAAGCCGAGGACCTTCCGAAGAAATTCGTGGCCTTCACCCCGTGTTTCCGTTCGGTGGCCGGCTCCTACGGGAAAGACGTTCGCGGTCTCATACGGCAGCACCAGTTCCACAAGGTGGAACTGGTCAAGCGCACATCCCAAGAGGCGTCGATGAACGAACTCGAACACATGGTGAGTGATGCCGAAGAAGTCCTCAAGCGACTCGAACTCCCGTACCAGGTGGTTCTGCTCTCGAGCGGCGACATGGGGTTTGGCTCCTCGAAGACCTACGACATCGAAGTCTGGCTGCCCGGCCAGAATGCGTACCGGGAGATTTCCTCCCTCTCGAACTGCAAGGATTTCCAGGCGCGCCGGGCTCAGATCCGCTATCGCAAGGAGCGCGGCGCCAAACCCCGCTTCGTCCACACCCTGAATGGAAGCGGTCTCGCGGTCGGCCGAACCCTCGTGGCCGTGCTCGAGAACTATCAGCAACGAGACGGAACGATCCTGATTCCGAAGGCTTTGCGGCCCTACATGGATGGCCTGGAACGGATCGAGAGGCGATGACCGCCTAACCTGATAATGTTCGATCGCACACAAACGAAAACGCCCGCGCGGCGGTATCCTTAGCCGCCCCAAGGGGCTCTCAAACCCCTCGGACTACCACCCTAATCGTGGAGGAAACTCAATGAAACACAAAACCTTGCGCTATCTGGGCGCTCTTGCCCTCGCGGCCTTTGCAACCCCCGGCTTCGCCCAGACCGCCCCCGAAGGCACGGTCGAGCGCTCCGACGTGCGGACCTGGGTCATCACCGTCGATGGCAAAGAGTACGAAGCCCGTCCCCTGACCCCATCGTTCGCGGGCAACTCGGGACTCTTCCACCTTCCCTCCGCCTACACGCTCGCCAAAGGCAAGACCGGCTTCAGCCTCTTCCGGATGAACCTCGATCGCAATCCGAAAGACCTCGACGCCTCGACCCATGGTCTGAATCTCAGCTATGGCGTCAGCGACAAGGTCGAGATCTTCGGTTCGTTCGGCCTCCAGCGCAACGATGTGGACAAGCTCACCGAGCCCGGTTTCGTCAACGACTTCCCGCGCGCGGGCCGTCAGTCGACCTCCCCCGGCTGGCAGACCGGAGCGGGCGACGCCATCGTGGGCGTCAAGTTCAAGCTCCTCGATGACTACAACGGAGACGGCGTCGGTCTCGCCATCCGTCCGAGCATCAAGCTGCCCACTGCCTCGTTCGACGACGGCCTGGGGACCGGCAAGGTTTCCTTCGGAGCCGACGTCATCCTCTCGAAGAGCCTCAACAACCAGGCCGAGATCCACGGCATGGTCGGTTACAAGGTAAACTCCGATCCCGACGGTTTCGACCTCGGCAACGCTTTCCGCTGGGGCGCTGGTCTCACGGTCCCGGTCTACCGCAAGTTCCAGATGCAGGCCGAGGTGGTGGGAACGAACTACTCGGACGCCGCCTTCAAGCAGATCAATCCCGTTGACTTCGTGATCGGACCCGTCTTCTACTTCTCCAAGGGTTTCTTCATCCGCCCCGCCTACTCGCGCAACTTCAAGTTCGAAGGCACGAACGCGGGCTACAAGAGCTCCAGCGGCATGAACCTCTCGATGGGCTTCGCGGGCGCCGCCGCCGGCCGTTCGATCTACGTGCCTCCTCCTCCGCCGCCCCCGGCGCCGCCTGCGCCGCCTGTGGCTCGGGTCGAGAATCGTCCGCCCACGGTTTCGCTTGACGCCGACAAGACCAACGCCATCACCTGCGATACCGTTCGCTTCCGCGCCAACGCCTCCGATCCCGATGGCGACACTCTGACCTACGCGTGGAAGACTTCCGCGGGCCGCACCGTGGGGGAGGGCGCCAACGTCACTCTCGAACCCGGCTGTCTGCCCGCCGGGACGGAAGTCACGGTGACGGTCACGGTCGATGACGGTCACGGCCATCAGGCAAGCGCTTCGCGCCGCGTGATGATCGAAGCGAAGCCCAAGCCGCAGACCGTCACACGCTCGGTTGGCCCGTTCCCGACCGTCCGGGTGGGCGGCGGCACACGCCTCAACAACATCGACAAGTCCGTCCTCGACGACATGGCCACACGTATGCGTCAGGATCCGGGCAGCCGTCTCCTGATCGTCGGTCATGCCGAACAGGGCGAGCGCAATCCAGACGTGCTCTCCCGCAAGCGCGCCGAAGCGGTCAAGGACTACATGGTGAAGGAACGGGGCATCGACGCTTCCCGCATCATCACCCGCGGCGCAGGTGCGGGCGGCGGACGTCGCGCCGAACTCACCTTCGTCCCGGACGGCGCGGACATGCCGATGTAAGCGATCCCGAGGGGGACCTTCCAAAAGGATTCCCCGAAGGATCGCCGCAAAGGGGCGCGGACTCGACACGCTGTCGACTCCGCGCCTCTCGTTTTTTAAGGACGTTTCTGAAAGGTTCCCCGCTATCTCCCCTGCTGTTTCGATGACCATGAAGTTCAAGAAGACGCTCCTCGGACTTGCCGTCCTCGCTCTCGCGGCGCTCACGCGCGCGGCGCCCCTGACCGAGGTGTTGGTCCAGCCCGCCGGGGACCCTGCTGCTCGGGCGACGATGGTGTTCAAGCCCATCGGGCCTCAGGGCGGCGACGTCCGCTCCCTCGTCCGCGATCCAAGCGACCCAAGACGCGTCTACGCGGGCACGGTAGACGGCATCCTGTACGTGTCGAGCAACGCCGGGGCTTCCTGGAGCCGGCTCGAACCGGGGTTTCCGTTGCGTGGCGCGAGCCTCGACGAGATGCTGGTCACCGAGACCGGAGAGATCTTCATCGCCTACTGGAAGATCGACGGCACCGGCGGGGGCGTCGCGCGCAGCTCGAATCGCGGCGTCTCCTTCAAGATGATCGGCGCCGGACTCGAAACCGAGGCGGTCCGCGGCCTCGCCCGATCCGTCTCGAATCCCCGCGTCTTCGCCGCGGTCACGAGCGAAGGCGTCTTTCGCTCGGTCGATGGGGCCGAGACGTTCTCCCGCATCTCTCCGCGGGAACATCCCTCACTCCGGCTTGTGGGCTCGGTCGCGATCGACCCGCGGAACGAGAACAGCATCCTGGTCGGAACCGCGCGCCTGGCCTGGCGCACCGACAACGCCGGACGGAGCTGGCGGCCGATCCAGCAGGGAATGATCAACGATTCCGACGTCATGACCCTGACCCTGGACCGGCGCGAACCCACCACGGTCTTCGCCACCGCGTGCACCGGCATCTGGAGGTCGCGAAACGCCGGCGTGTCGTGGACCAAGGTGCTTGGCATTCCTTCGGTGAGCCGGCGCACCCGCGCCTTCGCGCAGGATCTCAATCGGCCGGAGATCTTCTACGCGGGGACCACCGACGGAGTCTTCGTAAGTGAGGATGACGCGAAGACCTTCCTCCGCACCACGACCCCCGGACTGGTCGTGAACGCCCTGATCTCGCTCGGCGGTGGCCGGTTGATCGCCGGGGTCGAAGGCGAGGGCATGCTCGTTTCCGCGGACTTCGGCCGCACCTGGCAGTCCTCGAACGATGGATTCCGGGAAAGGCTCGTGCGTCAGATCCTCCCCGACCAACCCCGCCGTCGTGTTCTCGCTCTCACCGGCGCCGATGGCCCCAGAAACAGCGCTCTGTTCGAACTCGACCGCAACCTCGATCTCTGGCGTCGGGTCGAACTGCCCGAGGGCCGCGAAATCCGGACGATCGGTCTCTATGACGACGGAACGATGATCGTCGGAACGGACGACGGCGTGTTCCAGGGGACCGTGCAGGGTCCGCCCTGGAGTCGCCGGCCGCTGCTGATCAGCGGCGCCGACCCGCACCCCCACGTGGAGGACCTTCACATTCGCGGCTCCCAGGTCTTCGTGGCCACCGATCATGGGCTTTTCGCGAGCCGCGATCGCGGCGCCTCGTGGACGTTGCTGCGTTTCGGGGCCAGCCGGTCGGTTGTGACCCTCGCCATCGCCCCTTCGGGGCGTGTGGTGGTGGCGACGCCCCTCGGCGTCTATGCCGCGGATGACGGGCTCACCTTCACTCGCATCGCATCGGTGGCAATTCGCGGGCTGAAGCGGCTGGCCTTCGCGGCGGGCAGCGATTCTCGCCTCTTCGCCGCCACCGCGGGCGGTCTTCTGCTCAGTCCGGACGGGGGTCGTTCGTGGTTCGACAGCGACACGCCGCTTGGAAGGGTCACGGGGATGGCGATCCATGAGGACGGGAAGACCGTCTTCGCGGCGGACGCGGACATCAAGACCGTGTTCGTTTCCCGCGACGGAGGCTTGAGCTACTGGCCACTTGAGGCCGCGGGCCTTCCATCCCAGAGGACGTTCGCGCTCGCCATCGAGTCTCGTGCCGGCGGCGGGTTCTCCCTGATCGTGGCCGCTTCCGGCGGAGGCCTTCTCGAAGCCGCGATCGAGGAGACACAAACGCCACACAAAACGCAGTAGCCTTTCCGGGCACTCGCCATGGAGCACCTTCTCTCCGCACTTCTGCTTCTCTCGTCGGCCCTGCCCTCGAGTTCCCCTCGCCAGGCCGCGGAACGAGCGCCTACCGCGATCCCTCAGCCAAACGCTTCCGCCGATCTTGCGGGCTACATCGCGAGCCTCGAGGAACCGGGCCGCGCCGAGTGGCAGAAGCCCGATGAGGTGATCCGGGCCCTCAATCTCGGTCCCGGAGAAACGTTGTGCGACGTGGGGTCCGGCCCGGGCTACTTCGCGCTCCGCGCCGCGCGCCGCCTCGAAAAATCCGGCTGGGTCTACGCCGAGGACGTGGAAGCGTCCATGATCGACGCGCTTCGAGACCGCATCTCTCAGGCGCGCCTTTCAAACGTCACGCCGATTCTCGGCTTGCCCGACGATCCGCTGCTCCCGCGGGAAGCCTGCGACGTGATCCTGGTGGTGAACACGTATCACCTGTTTCCCAACGGTCCCGCGTTCCTGAGGCGTCTTGGCAAGTCCCTCAAGGTGGGGGGCCGTCTCGCCAACATCGACTTCCACAAGCGGGAAACGCCGCAAGGACCGATCCTCGCGAGGCGGGTGGCGCGCGAAGCGTTCCTCGCGGACGCCCTGCGCGCATCGTTCAAGCTCGCGGGCGAAGAAAAGTTCCTGCCCTACCAGTACTTCCTGGTGTTGAAGCCCGCTCGCTGATTATCAGTTTCGCAGTAGGGAACGGGAGTTCGCGCTGGGCCCCCGCTTTCGCGGGGGTGACGTGGGTGCCCAATTGGCTTGGTAGTTGGAATGGCGCGGAGGGTTCGCGATTCGGAGTTCCGATCGGTTGTTTTTCCTCTCGTCACCCCCGCGAAAGCGGGGGCCTAGCGCGAACTCCCGTTTCTTTCGCGAAACTACGGAAGAAACTTCGAAAGCCAGGGAAGCTTCGACAGGTCGGAGTACAAGATAAACACCATGAGGGCCATGATCAGGACGAAGCCCGCGTTCATGAAGACGATCTTGGCTTTCTCGGGCAGGTCGCGGCGAATCACCATCTCGGCGAGGAGCACCGCGATGTGACCTCCGTCGAGCGGGGCCATGGGGAAGAGATTGAGCACGCCGACCGAGATCGACAACAAGGCGATGAGGAAGAGGATCGAGACGATTCCGGTCCGCGCCGCCTCGCCCGCGGCCTGGGCGATTCCGATCGGGCCCGAGAGCGCCGACTTCGCGGCCACCCGGAAGGTCAGGAGCTGCTTCAAGAGGCCCAGCATCTGAGCGGTCCGGTCCCAGGTCTCGCGTCCCGCTTCCTTCGCGGCGCGGACGAAGCCGAACTGCTTGATCACGAACTTCTCGGAAATGCCGACCCGGCCGTCCTTCGGCGCGATACTGAGGGTCAGCCGCTCCGCTCCGCGAAGGAGTTCGAAACGGATCGGCTGATCTCCCGCGGCCCGGACTTTTTCGGGCACGTCGGCGAAGGACCGGAGCGGAGCACCCGCGACGCGGAGCAGACCGTCATCAACCTTGAGTCCCCCGGCCTCGGCGGGTGATCCCGCCACCACCTGGCCGATGCGGACGAGGGGGAAGACGCCGATGTCGCCCATTCGCTCCTCGATCATGCGCGAACGTACGGTCACGGGAATCAGGCTCGAACCGCGCGTCACTTCCATCGCGATGTCCCGATTCGGGCGCATCAGGATTCCGATCTGCACCTGCTCCCAGTCCGTCGCCGGCTCGCCGTCGAATTTCGTGATGGTGTCGCCGGGGAGCAGCCCCACGGCCTCCGCGGGCGAACCCGGCTCGATCGCGCCGATCGTGGGGACGTCGTACCGAACGCCCGGCACGCCCACGCCCATCATGAAGATGATGGTGAAGGTCAAGACCGCCAGCACCGCGTTCATGGCCGGTCCGGCCACGTAGACGAGCAGCCGCTGCCATCTCGGGCGCGACAGGAAATCGTTCCCGTCGCCTCGAGGCGCCGTGTCCTCCGAGATCACATCGTCGGGCTCGCCTTCGAGCTTCACGTAGCCGCCGAGGGGGATCAGGGAGACCCGGTAGTCGGTGTCGCCCCGCTTGAAACCGAACAACCGCTTCCCGAAGCCGAAGGAAAAGATGAAGACACGCATCCCGAAAGCCTTGGCCATGAGGAAATGGCCCGACTCATGGAAGAAGATGATGATGCCCAGGACAACGATGAGGGCGACGGTGGAGTTGGCGAAACTGCCGATGGCGTCCATCAAATGCGGGGGGTTCCAATCATGCTGGGAAAGACCTAGGAGTCTAGTTGGCGGATGGTCAAAGTCGTCAGTCCAACCGCTTGTAGAGTGACCTCATGAGCACCGCCGCCAACATCCTCGTGGCCCTCGTCGCCCTGCTTCATCTCTGGTTTCTCGTCCTCGAGATGTTCCTCTGGACGAAACCTCTCGGCCTCAAGACCTTTCGCAACACGCCCGAGAAGGCTCAGTCCTCGGCGACCCTCGCCGCCAACCAGGGGCTTTACAACGGCTTTCTATCCGCGGGCCTGATCTGGGGTCTCTTCGCCACAGACCCAGGCCTCAGGTTCGCGGTGAAGAACTTCTTTCTCGGCTGCGTGATCGTGGCCGGAGTTTTTGGAGCGGCCACCGTCTCCCGCCGCATCTTCATGGTTCAGGCCGCCCCGGCGATCCTCGCCCTCGGCCTGCTTTGGTCCAGCCGATAGGTCAGGCGCGCGAAAGGGCCGCGCACGCCAAGCTAGCCTGCTCCCGGCCAAGCCGATCGGCCTCGAGCACCGCGTCGAGGGTGGAAGCGTCTCGCGTCTCGTGTCGGCTCAGCACCTCGCCCACAACGTCCGTGATTCCCGGGAACGGTATCTCGCCATCGAGGAACGCCTGCACCGCCACCTCGTTCGCCGCGTTCATGGCCGCGGGCGACGTTCCCCCGCGCCGCAGCGCTTCGTGCGCGAGGCGCAGACTCCGGAACCTCTCATGGTCGGGCGGTTCGAAGGTGAGCGACAACGCGGAGCACAGGTCCATCGGCGGTAGCGGCGTCGCCCAGACCTCCGGATACGTCAAGGCGTACTGGATCGGGATCCGCATGTCCGTCCGCCCGAGTTGCGCGAGCAGGGTGCCGTCCTTGAACTCCACCATCGAGTGGACGACCGATTGCGGATGGACCACCACGTCGATCCGCTCAGCGGGGAGGCCGAAGAGCCAGTGCGCCTCGATGATTTCGAGTGCTTTGTTCATGAGGGTCGCCGAATCGATGGTGATCTTGCGTCCCATCCGCCAGGTCGGGTGGTTGAGCGCTTCTTCGATGGTGATCGCACCGAACGTTTCCGCGGGCCGGTTTCGAAAAGGTCCGCCTGAGGCGGTGAGCCACAACTTCGAAACACTCGAGGGATCGCGCCCTTGCAGGCACTGGTGCAGCGCGCAGTGTTCGGAATCAATCGGCAGAAGCCTCGTTCCGCGGGCTTGCTGCTCCCGGGTCATGATCTCTCCGGCGATCACGAGCGTCTCCTTGTTCGCGAGCGCCACATCCTTGCCCGCCTGAATCGCGGCGAGGGTGGGCACAAGGCCTACCGCGCCCACCGCCGCCGCCACCACGAGGTCGGCGTCCTCGGCGGTCGCGACCGCGGTCATGCCCGGGGCGCCGATGCCCGCCTCGATGCCGGAAAGATCCACCAGGGAGGCGAGTGTCTTCATGGCCTCTTCGGTGGCCACGGAGACGACGCGGGGCCTGAACTTCGCGACCTGCGCCGCCAGTCCTTTTGCATCATTTCCAGCGGAGAGACCGACCACCTTGAAGGAACCCGGGAAAGCGTCGATGACCGCGAGAGTATTGGTCCCGATCGAACCGGTGGAGCCGAGGATGGAGATCGCCTTCATGAAGGATGTGAGGCGAACGTAGCACAGGGCCAGCGCCAGCGCGCCCCCCCCCGGCTCAGTTGCCAACGAAGTTCATGAACGCGGTGATGATCAGGGCGTTCGTGAAGTCCACGAAGAAAGCCCCGACCATCGGCACCACGAGGAAGGCCCGTGGCGCCGGGCCGAAACGCTCCACGACCGCGCGCATGTTGGCCACCGCGTTGGCCGTCGAACCGAGGCCGAAGCCGCAGTGGCCGCTCGCCATCACCGCCGCGTCGTAGTCGCGGCCCATCACAAGGTAGGTGATGAAAAGCGCGAAGAGAGCCATGGCGAGAACCTGGGCAAACAGGATGACCAGCATGGGCAGAGCCAGGGTGAAAAGTTCCCACAACTTCAAGGACATGAGCGCCATCGACAGAAACAGCGACAACGCGACCGTACCCAGGTCGTCGATGGTGCGGCTGTCGATCTTGATGGCTCCCGTGGCCTCCGCGAGGTTCCGAGCCGTAGCACCAGCGATCATCGCTCCGATGTAGGCCGGAAGCGTCAGATAGGTCCCGAGGAATTTCGAGAGAAGGCCGCCCACCCACATGCAGGCGAGGATGAGGGTCAGGGTCTTGAGCAGAGTGAAGGCGGTGGCCGCCTCGCCCATGGGTTCGGTGTCGATTTCCGCGTCGAGGGCGGCATCGCGGGCCAGTACGGAGGCCGGACTCGGAAGATTGTCTCCGGCCTTGAGGTTGTTCCTTCGGATCAGCCAGGTCGCGACCGGCCCGCCGAGCAGACCCCCCGCGACGAGACCGAAAGTCGCGGCCGCCATCGCGAAGGTCACCGCGTTCGGGAAGCCGTATTGATCTTCCATGAGCTTCCCGAAGGCGGCGCCCGTGCCGTGGCCGCCGGTGAGGGTGATCGAGCCGCAGATAAGTCCGAGAAAGGGATGGACGGACAACGCCTTGGCGATGCCCACGCCCAGTGCGCACTGGAGCAGGGCCATGACGCTCGAGATGAGCCAGAACAGAGCTACCTGGGGTCCGCCGATGCGGAGCAGACTGAGGCTCGCGCCTAAACCAATGGTCGTGAAGAAGGCGATCATCAGAGACGGTTGCGGCAGGGTGTCGAACTCGAAGGCCAGGACGCCCAAGTGCCGCAGGCCCATCGCGGTGATCGCGAAGAGGAAACCGCCGATGACGGGAGCCGGGATGTTGAACCGATCGAGGAAACCCACGCGCTTGCGAACGCCGTAGCCCACAAAGAGCAGCATCGACGCCAGAGCGAGCGTCTGCACGAAGTCGAGCTTGATGATCTGCACCGTTGGCACTCCCCTGAAACGGCGATGATAGGCGGCGAGGCGGGAACGGCGCACCCCGAGACGCCCGTACAATCCTCCCCGGCTGCGGGGGGCTGGGCCTGCCGCCTTTTTGAAGAGAGGTTTGAAGGATGTCACTGGCACTCGCGGTTCTGCTCGGTTACGCCGCACTTCAAGTCGGCCTCGGGTTGTGGATGGGCCGGAAGGTGAAGGGCTCGGACGACTTTTTCGTGGCCGGCCGAAGGCTCGGTCCCGGCCTCTTGTTCTCGACTCTGGTTGCCGCGAACATCGGCGCTGGTTCCACCGTGGGCGCCACCGGCCTTGGTTTCCGCGACGGAGTTTCGGCCTGGTGGTGGGTGGGATCGGCGGGCATAGGATCTCTGGTTCTCGCCTTCATCGTTGGTCCGCGCATGCGTCAGGTCGCGGCAAAGTTCTCTCTCTCCACGGTTGGCGACTACCTCGAACGCCGGTACTCAAAGGGGGTGCGGGGCATCGTCGTTCTGCTGCTCTGGGTCGGCACCTTGACCATCCTCGCCGGTCAGCTTGTCGCCGCCGGCAAGATCCTCCAGGTCGTCACCGGCCAGCCCGCGTGGGTCGGCAGCATCATCGGCGGCGTGGCGATGACCGCGTACTTCACCGCGGGGGGCCTCGCGGGCGCGGTCTGGGTCAACGCTCTCCAACTCGTGGTGGAGGTGGGTGTCTACTGCTTCCTCATCCCTGCGGCCATCTCCGGCGCGGGCGGCTGGGGAGCCGTGGTGGCCCAGGCGCCGGCCGATCCTGCCTACTGGAACTTCTGGCAGGGAGGGGGTTCGGGGTGGAAATACCTCATCATGCTGGCCCCCGCTTTCGTGATCTCTCCCGGGTTGCTTCAAAAGGTCTACGGCGCCAGAGACGACCGCACGGTTCGAATTGGCGTCGGGCTCAATGCCGTCTTATTGCTCTGCTTCGCCTTTGTGCCGATGATCCTGGGCATCGTGGCCCGCGCGCTCCATCCGAACCTGACCGATCATGAACTCGCCCTGCCCACCCTGCTCCTGAACGACCTTCCTCCCCTTCTCGGCGCCTTTGGCCTCGCCGCCGCGTTCACCACCGACATCAATACCGCGGACGCGGTGTTGTTCATGCTTTCCACCTCGCTCGCCCAGGATCTTTATCGCGGTTTTCTCAAGCCCGACGCCACCGACTTGCAGGTTCTGAAAGTGGCGCGCGGCTCGGCGATGGCGGCGGGCGCGCTCGGGGTCGCTTTCGCGGTCGCGGCGCCCTCCGTGATCGGTTCCCTCTCGATCTTCTACACTCTGCTCAGCGTGTGTCTGTTCGTCCCGATCGTCGCCGGCCTCTTCTTCCCCCGAGTGGAGACGCGCGAGGCCCTCACGTCCATGGTGGTTGGCGTCCTCCTGACCCTGGGGCTGCACGTGGCGAGCGCGGGGAAGGGCTTTGGCGTGGTGACACCCGCCCTGCTCGGGATCGCCTCGGCCGCGGCCACCTGCGCGGCGATGACGGTTCTGCGGGCGAGGGGTCGCCCCTGACCAAGCCTGT
Organism: Vicinamibacteria bacterium; assembly: GCA_031405615.1. Classification (GTDB taxonomy): domain Bacteria; phylum Acidobacteriota; class Vicinamibacteria; order Fen-336; family JAGNNV01; genus JAGNNV01. The sequence continues at coordinate 16,393 of JANNJB010000138.1, forward strand.
CGCCTATTCCCTTCGACACCTGGACGGAGCGCCGTGCTCCTAGTCCCTTTGCATCATTTTCGGCCGCCGTCGGACCAACCGACGAGCTCTTCCGATGAGCTGCGAATCGCCATGAGGGTGTTGGCCTGGAGCGATTCCGGCCCTTTCGAAAATGGATCCGCTCTTCGCAGTCGGGTGAGTCGAACGCAGCACCGGCCGCTCGCCTCTTAGGCGATACTCCCCACACAGTATGCCCCTCTGCATTGGCGTTCTCAAGGAAACACCGGACGGCGAAAAGCGCGTCTCGCTGGTCCCGGGCGATCTCAAGGCCATCAAGGCGCTCGGCGCGGATGTGCTCATCGAAACCGGTGCGGGCATGGCCTCCGCCTTTCCCGACACCGCGTTCGAGGCCGCTGGGGCGTCGATCGGCAAATCGCGCGCGGACGTGCTCGCCCAAAGCCAGATCGTCCTGTTCGTGGCCCCCGAGACCGGACTCCAGGGGCCCGGGAAGAACGATCAGCTGTTTATTGGCATGGGCGACGCTCTCTCAAAGCCTGCGCCCCACGCATCGCTCGCGAAAAGTGGCGCATCCACGATGGCTCTCGAACTCGTGCCTCGCATCACCCGCGCGCAGTCGATGGATGTCTTGTCGTCGATGGCGACGCTGCTTGGATACCGGGGCGTTCTGCTGGCCGCCGACGCCCTGCCTCGCGTTTTCCCCCTGATGATGACCGCCGCGGGCACCCTCTCGCCGGCGCGCGTGCTGGTCATGGGGGCCGGGGATCCTGGGCCCGGTCTTCTTCGCGGTTACGGCACTTCGATTGCGAGCGCGACGCCGTTCCCGCCGCCCAGACACAAGGTAGCCACGCCGCGCTTCAGGCCGCGGTCCTTCAGCGCATAGATCAACGTCGTGAGGATGCGGGCGCCCGATGCGCCAATCGGGTGGCCGAGCGCCACCGCGCCGCCGTTGACATTCACCTTTACCGGATCGATGCCGAGCTCCTGCATCACCGCGACCGCC